>DATGPD010000034.1:0-15505 GCA_035305285.1 Planctomycetota bacterium | reverse complement strand
CGCGAGATCACTCGATCCAGTCGGGCCACAGCAGCACCTTGCGCACGCCGGCGGACTGCAGCGCGGCGCACGCCGCGACCAGCTCGGGGTGCCGCACGCCGCGCCCGCGGCGGACGAGTGCCACGGCAGGCGGCGGCGCGGTGCCTTCCCCCGAAGTCGAAGCCGACGCGAGCGCGTTGCCGAGTGCGTCGAGCGACTCGACCGCAGCGTCCCCGACGCGATAGCGCAGCACGCGACCTTCGAAGCGCGCCTCGGCTTCGAACCCGCGCGTCGCGAGCCGCTTGCCGGGCTCCGCGACCTCGACGACCACGGCGACGTCGTGCGGCGGCGGATCATTCCGCGGCTCCGCGGATCCGAACGCCGGCTCGTACGGGACGAGCGCGGGGAACACGCTTGCGTCGGCGGCGACCGGGCGCAGCGCGTCTTCCGCGAGCGGCTCCAGGAGGCGCAACACGGGATAGCCGAGGCCGTCCGTCTCGTCGGCGCGGTGCAGCGCGCCGTCGAAGAAGCCCCAGGTCGCGAGCCCGTCGTCGCTCTCCGCTTCCAGGAGCTGGGCCGCGAGGCGCGCGAGCCCGTGCCGCGCCGGGACGACGAGCGTGCCGGTCGGCAGCTCGTGCTCGCCTCCCTGGAGTTCGCCGCCGAGGCGCACGAGACGATGGCCCTGGAAGGGGGCACGCTGGCGCGCCAGCTCCCTGACGACGAACGCCTCGGTGCGCGCGCGCACCGGTGCACCGAGCGTGAACACCGGCACGGCGTGCGCGCGCAGCACCTGCGCGACGAGCGGGAAGTCCCCGACGATCGCCCAGGCCTCCGGCAGCGTGCGCTCGGCGCGCGCGACGAAGCGCGTGCGCAGGGGAGCCTGGATCGCGGTGAACTCGGGGCGTGCGATCCGGCGGACGCCGAGTCCTTCGATCTCGACCTCGTCGACCGCGCCGACGAGCAGCTCGCCCTGCACCGGCGGCGCCAGCTCGTGCCCGAAGCAGAACGGCAGCTCCGCGGCGCGCGCCTCCGCGGCGGCGCGCAGGCACAGCACCTCGTCCTTGCGCACGACCAGCTCGCGCACCGATTCGAGCACGAACGCGCGCGTGGCCCGCGCGCGCTCGGCGAACGGCAGGTAGCTGTAGGCCTCCGACAGCAGGCTCAGGCAGTGGTGCAGGCCGACGTAGTTGATCGCGAGGCGCGGGTCCGCGCTGAAGGTCGACCAGCCGCTCTGCGGGCCGCTACGGCCGAAGTTGCCGTAATCGAAGATGCGCAGGCCGTGGCTCTCGTGCATGCGCGTGCGGACCGCGGGGAGGAACCGGTCGTGCATCAGGTCGCGCAGCGCGGGGTCGGTGTTCGCGTTGAGCGACGTGCAGTAGGTGAGGTGGTAGCCGTGGTAGGACCCGTTGGTCGCGTGCAGGTCCATGAAGAGGTGCGGCGCGAAGGACGCGAACGTCGCGAGCAACGCGCGCACCTCCGGCGATTCGACCTTGATGAAGTCGCGGTTGAGGTCGCGGTCCTGGCTGTTGTGCCGGCGGCCGACTCCGCCGTCGGGACCGTTCTGGTCGACGCGGTTGCCGCGGTCGATCTCGTCGTTGCCGTCGGCGTTGAACACGGGCACGAACGCGAACTCGACGTCGCGCAGGAGGTCGTCGTGCTCGCCGAGCGCGATCTCGCGCAGGAGGATCTGCACGACCTCCTTCCCCTCGACCTCACCGCCGTGGATGTTGGCGATGACCAGCGCGCGCAGCGCAGGGGAATGCTCGCGGGCGCGCACGCGCACGCAGCGGAGCGGCCGGCCCTGCACCGTGCGGCCGATCGTTTCGCAGCGGATGCGATCGCCGTGCGGCAGGGCCGCGAGCCCGGCGAGGAACCGGTCGACATCGGCGTGGGTCGAGGTCGCCTGCCAGTCGGTCTGTTCGGCGCGCGTGCGCGGAGCGGGAGGCGCGGCGTCCGGCTGCGCGGCAAGCGCAGTGGGGAGGAAGAGGGCGGCGGCGCAAGCGAGCATCGCGGCACGCTACGCGCGGCCGGCAGCAAGCGCGAGGCGCGCGGGTGTCCCATCGCGAGACGGCAACGGGCGCGGTGCGCGCGCGCCGCCGCCCCGATGCGAAGGCGGCGGCGCGGCCGGTGCGTCGGGCGCCGCCGTGCGCGGTCGCCGGTGGTCCGCAAAACCCCGGGGTAGGTTCCAGGAGCGTTCCGCTCCCCTGGAGATGTCCCCTCGCTCCTCGTGCCCCGTCGGTCCGGCGGCCGTCCTCGTTGCCGCCTCCCTCGCGTTCGTGTCGTGCGGCAACCATCGCCGCACCGTCGGCGCCACGCTCGCCGACCTCGTGGTGACGCCCGGCGTGCTCGCGCCCGCGTTCGATCCGCTGCGCGAGGCCTACGTGGTCGAGCTGGCGCACGCCGACCACGAGGTGTTCGTCACCGCGACCCTCGCCGACCCCGGGGCGGCGCTGAGCGTCGGCGAGATCGCCGCACCGGCTGGGCGTCCGTTCGGTCCGCTCGCGATCCCGCCGGGCGAGACCGAGATCGCGGTCACGGTCAGCGGTCCGGAGGCGCGCGCGGCGCGCACCTACCGGATCGCGGTCCGCCGACCGCCGGGCCTGCACGGCCTCGACCTCTCGGCCGGAACGCTGGAGCCGGAGTTCCGGCCCGACGTGCACGAGTACCGTCTCGCGCTGCGCGCGCCGGTGCTGGCACTCACGCCGCGAATCGACGACCCCGGCGTTCGGGTGGCGGTCGAGGGCGCCGCCGCGACGCCCAACCAGCCCGTCGTGCTCGACCTCGGGCTCGGCGCACGCACGCTGCCGATCGAGCTGACCTCGGCCGACGGGCGCACGACGAGCACTTACGTCCTGCACTGCGAGCGCAGCACGCCCACGCTCGCCGAGGCCGCGTACGCGAAGGCGCTGAACGCGGGCATCCTCGACGGCTACGGCACTGCGCTCGCGTGCGTCGGCGACCGCATCGCGGTCGGGGTGCCGGGCGAGGACAGCCTGCTCGACCCGCGCTTCAACCATGCACACGACTCGGGCGCGGTCTACGTGCTGGAGCACGGCGCCGCCGGCTGGGAGCAGACCGCGATGGTCAAGGCGACCAACGCCGACCCGTTCGACCTGTTCGGCAGCGCGGTCGCGCTGTCGGGCGACACGCTGGTCGTCGGCGCGCCACAGGAGGCGAGCAGCGCCCGCGGCGTGAACGGCAACAAGCTCGACAACAGCGCGCCGGGGAGCGGCGCGGTCTACGTGTTCGTGCGCGCCGCGACCGGCTGGGAGCTGCAGGCCTACCTCAAGGCGTCGAACACCGGGCACAACGACCGCTTCGGTGCCGCGGTGGCGATCGACGGCGACCGCATCGCCGTGGGCGCACCGGGCGAGGCGAGCGGCGCGCGCGGGGTCGGCGGCGTGCAGAACGACGACAGCCTGCGCGAGGCAGGCGCCGTGTACGTGTTCGGCCGGGTCGGCGACCACTGGGTGCAGGAGGCCTACATCAAGGCGACCAACTCCGGCGCATTCGACCGCTTCGGCAGCGCGGTGGCGCTGCACGGCGACCTCCTCGTGGTCGGCGCGCCGTACGAAGACAGCGCCGCGACCGGGATCGACGGCGACGGCAGCAGCGACGAGGCGATCGACTCGGGTGCGGTCTACCTGTTCCGCGCGGTCAACGGCATCTGGCACGCCGAGGCATACGTGAAGGCATCCAACACCGGCGCGGACGACGCGTTCGGTCGGACGGTGGCGGTCATGGGCGACCTCGTCGCGGTCGGCGCGCCGGGCGAAGCCTCGGCGGGCGACGACGAAGGCGACGACAGCGCGCCGGGCGCGGGTGCGGTGTACGTGTTCGCGCGCGACGCTTCCGGCTGGCACCAGCAGGCGCGCCTCAAGGCGCGGTCGCCGCGAGCCGGCGACGCGTTCGGCAGCGCGCTCGCCTTCGACGGGGTGGTGCTCGCCGTGGGCGCGCCGGGGGACGCCGGCGCGGCGCCCGGACTCGACGGCGATCCGCAGCCGTGGAGCGCGCCCGAGTCCGGGGCGGCATGGGTCTTCGTGCGCGACCGCAGCACGTGGTTCCTGCGGCACTACGTGAAGGCGAGCCACCCCGACCCCGGCGACCGCTTCGGCGCGGCGCTCGCGGGGTGCGGGCCCTGGTTCGTGTCGGGTGCTCCGGGGGAGGACGGCGGCTCGACCGGCATCGGCGGCGACCCGACCAGCAACGCGCGGCGCGACAGCGGCGCGGCCTTCGTGTTCGCCGTGCAGTAGCGCGCGCATGCGAAACCGTCGCGGCCGACGCACGAACAGTCGGCGGATCTGCCTGCGTCCATGCGCCATCGCGCCGCGGAGAAGGCGCGTGACGCCTCGCGTGGGCGAGCATCGGTTGCGACGAACCGCTGGTGCCCGGTGCGCGTGTTCGCAATCCACACGCTCCGGACGCAAAGCGGACAGCGCCGCGTCCGCGATGCGCCGGGCCGTCGCGTCCGACGGGCTGCCGGACGTCTCGAATGCGGGTGCATCGCGCGGTCCGGCGCCCTGGACTTCCGATCTCGCAGGGACCGTCGGGGACGATGTGGGAGGTCACAATCACTGGCAGACGCCGATTCAGGTCCCTTGCGAGACCGGGTTCTCCTTCGGCGTCGAACGCCCGCCGCGCCGGAGGAGCACCGACTTCTCCGCCTTCGGCTGCGCCGCTCAGTCCAGCGGGAGCATGGGTGACAACGCGCCCAGCCGTTGCCGAAGGCGCACGCGGTGAGCATCGAGCGCTCTACGGGGGTTCCGGTCCGCCTCCCGTGGCAGCAATCGCTGGCCATCGTCGCGCTCACCGACGCGCCGACGCTCAACGTCGGCAACGTCAGCCGCTACATCAGCTTCGCTCTCGGGGGGCTCCATCCGGCGTGAAGGCCGGCATCCGCGACGACGGCCTGGCGGTGCGGGTCGAGGACATGCACGACGCCGGCGGCGTGGCGGTGGTGTTCGCGAGCACGGGGTTCTTGCCCCGCGGCCTGATCCTGGCCGGGGTTTCGGCCGCGGTCGGACCGACCCGAGCGCGATGGTGCCGGTCGCGATGGGCGCCATCCCGGCGGCGGGACTCCCCGTCTTCCAGACCATCGTGGCACTTCCGGGGGCCTCCCGGCCGTGCCGGGGCTCGGCCTCACGTCGAGCCCTGACCGTCGGCAGCAGCGGGGCGCGGCTCACCAACGCACAGGCGACGTTCCTGTAACGCCGCGGTCCGTCAGCCGGCGAGCGCGCCCGGCTGACGGATCCTGCGCGCGGGCGACGCCCGCGCACCGCGACACGTGCGATCGCACGTGCGTACGAGCTCTTGCGCGACGGCGCGCGAGCCCGTCTCCTTGCCCGGCGGATGACACCTTGCCCGGGCGCGGCCGGCGCAGCGTCCGCATCCCGCGCGACGCTACTGGTCTTGTTGCTGTGCGTCGGCTTTGCTCCGGCGTGCCGCGCAGACGCGCACGCCGACACCGCCGAGGCGTCATCCGGGATCGCGGCGCAGAGTTCGCCGACGCTGTACCACTTGCTGCTCGTCGCCGTCGGCGCGCTCGGCGGCGGACTCGCCGCGGTGCTGTTGCACAACCGCCGGTTGGCCGGGCGCGTCGCGGCGCGCAACGCGGAACTGGAGCGCGAGCTGGCCGAGCGACGCCGCGTGGAGCAGGCGCTGCGCGAGACCGAAGCCCTGCACTGCGAGAGTTTGCGCCACGTGTCGGACTCGGTGTTCCTCACCGACACCGAAGGCCGCCTGCGCTACGCGTCGCCGGACTGCGCCGAGCGCCTCGGTCTGCGTCGCGACGCGGTGCGGGCCGGGACCCCGATCGAAGAGTTGCTCGGCAGGGAAGCGTTCGATGCGGCGCAGAACGGGACGGAGGACGGGCAGGTGCGCGTGGTGCGCACGGGGGTGGACGGCGCGGAGCGCGTGCTCGCCATCCACGCGCGCCGCGCGCCGCTCGCCGGCGGATCGCTCCTGTTCACCTGCCGCGACGTGACCGAGCAGGAGCGCGCCGCGCAGAAGCTCGAAGCGGAGCGCAAGCTCGCGGCCGACGTGCGCCGCATGGCGACCCTCGGCGCGGTCGTGTCCAGCCTCGCGCACGAGGTGAACAACCCCAACCACACGATCACGCTCAACCTGCCCGTGCTGCGCGCGGCGTGGCGCGACGCCCTCGCCGTGCTCGACGAACACGCGCGGAACCACGAGGGCTTCGCCCTCGCGAACATCCCGTACGCCGACATGCGGGACGACGTGCTGCGGCTGATCGACGAGATCCACGAGAGCGCCGACCGCATCCGCGCGATCGTCGGCGGCTTGCGGGGCTACGCGCGCCAGCACTTCGAAGCCGACCTGCGCGCGGTCGACGTCGAGTCGGTGCTGTGCCAGGCGACGTGCGAGGTGCGCGCCGTGCTCGACGCCGCGACCGACGCGTTCTCGATGATGGTCGAGCGGCCGTTGCAGCCGGTGCGCGGCAACCGCGCCCTGCTGGTGCAGGTGTTCGCCAGCATGTTGGCGCACGTCGCGGGCACGCTGCGCGCGCGCGACGAACGCATCGAGCTGCGCGCGCGGTGCGCGGGCGGCGAGGTCCTGGTCGAGGTCCGCGACGAAGGATGCCCGGCGAGCACCGCCGACATCGTGCACCTCACGCGTCCGTTCCACGAGCCGGGGGGCAGCCTGGAACTGGTGATGGCGGCGTGGATCGTCCGCCAGCACGGCGGCACGCTGACCATGGAACGCTGCCCCGAGCGCGGCAACGTGCTCCGCGTCGGCCTGCCGGCGCTCGCGAGCGCCGCCGCGCAGGCGTGCTGAAGGGCGCGGTGCTGCGACCCGGAGTTTTTTGGTCGGCAGCCCGCCGGGCCGGCACGAATATGGTGCCTGCGCGCGCTCCGACCGAACACGGACTCGGCACGACCGGCACGCACCGCCGAGCGCCGACGCATTCGCCGTCTTTCATGCCCATGGATCGCCTGCTGTCTTCCTGTTCGCCCTTCCTGCTCGCGGCCGTCGCGACGGCCCAGGCGCCGGCGCCGTCGGTCGTCCTGCCCGCGGGAACCGAGACCATCCGACGCGACAACCTGCTCGCCTACGCCAAACACCTCGCCGCCGACGACATGCGCGGGCGGTTGACCGGGACCGAGGGACAGGTGATGGCGGCGGAGTTCATCGCCGACCGGTTCGCGGCCGCCGGGCTCGAGCCGCTCGGTGATCCGGACAAGGACGGACAGCGCGGCTGGCTGCAGCATTACCCGGTCGAGCGGACGCGCCTCGCCGAACACTCCGGCTTCCGCCTCGGGGACCAGGAAGTGCGCGAGGGCTTCGCGCTCCTCCCCTGGCGCGGCGACGAGGTCACCTGCCGCGGTGACCTCGTGTTCTGCGGTGCCGACGTCCAACGCGGTGCCGAGTTGCACGGCAAGGTCCCGCTCGTGCTGCCGAAGCTCCTCGGCGGCGAGGGGCTCGGGCCCATGCAGCAGTTCGGTGCCGCGTTCAGCGCGCTGAACCGCATCCAGCGGGCCGTGGCGCGCGCGGCGGAAGGCGGCGCCGAGGTGCTCGTCGTCGGGATCCTCGACGACGAAGCCGCGATCACGAGCGTGCTCAACTACGTCGGCATCTCGCCGCGGAAGCCGTTGCTCCGTGCCGGGGAGGCGCTGGCCGAACTCGTCCAGTTGGACGACATGAGCCGCATGGCCGGCGGACGCCCGCGGATCCCCGTCGTGTTCACGGGCAGCAAGGCGACCGCCGCACTCCTCGCGCGCGCCGGGATCGATCCCGATGCCGCGCGCGCGTTCGCCCGGGACGGCGGCGACCCGCCGGTGCCCGCCGCGGGCGCGAGCGGCGAGGTCGAGGTCACCCTCGCACTCGTGCGCGAAAAGACGACGGCCACCAACGTGGTCGGCATCGTGCGGGGCTCGGACCCCGAGCTGGCCGGCGAAGCGGTCGTCTACTCGGCGCACATGGACCACGTCGGCGAGCGGCTCGACGGGGACGCGTTCAACGGCGCCGACGACAACGCCTCGGGCACCGCGGGCCTGATCGCGCTGGCGGAGGCCTACGCGTCGACCGACCCGAAGCCGCGGCGGTCGGTGATCTTCCTCTCGGTGTCCGGTGAGGAGCTGGGACTGTGGGGTTCGGCGTGGTTCGCCGAGCACCCGACGTTCCCGGCCGACAAGATCGTCGCCAACGTCAACACGGACATGATCGGCCGCGGCGGCCCGAGCGCCGCCCTCGGCCAGGTCATGCTCACGCCCAGCTACCGCCATCCGCAGTACTCGTCGATGGGGCGGGCGGCGGCGCAGGCCGCGCCGGCGATCGGCCTCGAGCTCGTCGCCGACGACACGTTCTTCACGCGCAGCGACCACTACAACTTCGTCAAGAAGGGCATCCCCGCCGTGTTCCTGTGCTGCGCCGGCGAGCACGAGGACTACCACCAGGTCTCCGACCACGCCGACCGGCTCGACGGCGAGCAGATGGAGAAGACGGCGCGCCTCGCATACGTGATCGGGCGCACGATCGCCGACGCCGACCAGCGTCCCGAGGTGGTCGGCCGCTGCACGGACTGGCTCGGCGAGCCGCGCAAGAAGAAGGCGAGCACCGGGGCCGACGACGGCAAGTAGCCGGTCGGAGGGGGCGTGCAGCACGCCCCCGCGGCCGGGACCCGGTCGGCGATCCTGGCCGCGCACCGCGGTGTCGGGCCGCCATGCGCGCACCGTCCGAAGCCAACGAGCAGGAAGGGGCGTGACGGAGAGCACGCGCCGACGCCGCGCCGGGCGGCTTGCAGTCCGGAAACCCGGCGTCTCCCTTGCGGGCGGCGGTGCTTCCGCGCCCGGCCCGGCCGCCTGAGGAATCCGCCGCCCCGCGCTTGCGCTGAACATCAGAGTATGCTGATATAGTGTTCGTGGCTCCGGCCGCCTCCCTCGACCAGCTGCAGCAGATCCTGAAGCTGCTCTCCGACCCGGTGCGCTTGCGCCTCCTGGCAGCGCTGCACCGTGAGGAGCTCGCCGTCCACGAACTGGTCGAGCTGACCGGGCTCGCGCAGAGCCGGATCAGCAACCACCTCGCGCTCCTGCGGCGCGGCGGGCTGGTGCGCGACCGGCGCGAGGGGACCTGGGTCTTCTACCGGCTCGTCGAACCGCGCGCCGACGCGCCGTGGTCGCCGACCCTGTTCGCCGCGACAGTGCAGCCGTTCCTCGACAGCGACGCCGGACGCGAGGACGCCGAGGCGCTCGAGCGCGTGCGGGAACAGCGTCGCGCGCAGAGCCGCAATGCGCACGACCGGCTCGCAGCGCACTGGGCCGAGGTCGGCCAGGAGTTCAGCACCGGGTCGCTGCGCGCCGAGGCGTGGAGCGCGCTCGTGCCCGGCGGGCTGACCGTCGCGGACCTGGGGTGCGGCGCCGGCTACCTCTCCGAGTACCTCGCGAGCAAGGGCGCGCGGGTGATCGCGATCGACCACGCGCCGGGCATGCTTGCCGCGGCGCGCCGCCGCCTACCGCCCGGCGTCGAGGTCCGCGCCGGCGAGCTGGAGCGCCTGCCGCTCGCCGACGGCGAGGTCGACGCCGCGTTCGCCAACCTGGTGTGGCATCACCTCGCCGACGGCCGCGCCGCGGCGCGCGAGGCCGCGCGGGTGATCGCGCCGCGCGGACGGATCGTGATCACCGACCTGCTGCCGCACCACGAGGAGTGGATGCGCGAGGAGATGGGCGACCGCCGTCTCGGCATCGAGCCGGACGAGGTGCTCGACGCCCTCGCCGCGGCCGGTTTCGTCGACCTCGCCGCGCGCCCGATCGAGGACCGCTACGTCGCGATCGGCCGCAGCGGGCGCAAGGTCGCCTTCCCCCTCTTCCTGGCCAGCGGCACGCGGGCAGACCGCGGCGCGGCCGAGTCTTCTACCGTTCCCGAATCCCGCGTCGCATCGCGGCCACGAAACCCATGAGCACGACCGAGAAGAAGCTTCCCTACAAGGTCAAGGACATCGCGCTGGCCGATTGGGGCCGCAAGGAGATCACCCTCGCCGAGAACGAGATGCCCGGCCTGATGGCGATCCGGCGCAAGTACGCGGCGTCCAAGCCGCTGAAGGGCGCGCGCATCGCCGGGTGCCTGCACATGACCGTCCAGACCGCGGTGCTGATCGAGACGCTGCGCGAGCTGGGCGCGGACGTGCAGTGGAGCTCGTGCAACATCTTCTCCACGCAGGACCACGCCGCCGCGGCGATCGCCAAGGCCGGCATCCCGGTCTACGCGTGGAAGGGCCTGACCCTGTCCGAGTACGACTGGTGCATCGAGCAGACGCTCGTGTTCCCCGACGGCCAGCCGCTCAACATGATCCTCGACGACGGCGGCGACCTCACCAACATGGTGCACGACAAGTACCCGCAGTACCTCGACGGGATCCGCGGCCTGTCCGAGGAGACGACCACGGGCGTGCACAACCTCTATAAGCGGATGAAGGAGGGCAAGCTCGGCGTCCCGGCGTTCAACGTCAACGACTCGGTGACCAAGAGCAAGTTCGACAACCTGTACGGCTGCCGCGAGTCGCTGGCCGACGGCATCAAGCGCGCGACCAGCGTGATGGTCGCCGGCAAGGTCGTCGTGGTCGCCGGCTACGGCGACGTCGGCAAGGGCTGCGCGCAGAGCATGCGCTCGCTCGGCGCGCGCGTGATCATCACCGAGATCGACCCGATCAACGCGCTGCAGGCGGCGATGGAGGGCTACCAGGTGACCACCATGGAGGAGGCCGCGCCGCTGGGCGACATCTTCGTCACCACGACCGGGTGCTGCGACATCATCACCGGCGAGCACTTCATGGTGATGAAGAACGACGCGATCGTGTGCAACATCGGCCACTTCGACATCGAGATCGACGTCGCGTGGCTGAACGCGAACGCCAAGGCCAAGGTCGAGATCAAGCCGCAGGTCGACCGCTACGAGCTGAAGAACGGTCGGCACATCATCCTGCTCGCCGAGGGCCGGCCGGTGAACCTGGGTTGCGCGACCGGCCACCCGAGCTTCGTGATGAGCAACTCGTTCAGCAACCAGGTGCTCGCGCAGATCGAGCTGTGGACCAACCACCAGGCGTACGAGCGCGGCAAGGTGTACACCCTGCCGAAGAAGCTCGACGAAGAGGTCGCGCGCCTGCACCTGGAGAAGCTCGGCGTGAAGCTGACCCGCCTGACCGACAAGCAGGCCGCGTACCTGGGCGTGTCGCCGGACGGGCCGTACAAGCCCGAGCACTACCGCTACTGAGGTCCCGGGCATGCGCGCCGCGCCGGTGCTCCGAGTCGCTCGAGGCGGCGCGCCGACGCGCCGCGGCGCGCCCTGAGCCGTGGGCGGCCGTCCCGGAAGACCCGCGCTGCGGCGCGTGTTCCTGCGCGCCGCGCTCGCGCTCGGCGCGCTGCTGGTTGCGGTCGTCGGGTTCGAGGCGGCGATGCGCGCCCTCGACCTGTTCGGCGTCAACCACGGCCCGAACACGTTGCGCTACCGGCAGGAGGCGCTCGTGCCGACCTGGTTCGCCGCCGACGGCAGCCGCGACCTCGACGGCACCCTGTTCCGGCACAGGCCGGGGGCGACGACCGACTTCGGCACGTTCCGCATCCGGACCAACCGGCTCGGGTTCCGCGGCCCGGAGGTCGAGCCGGCCAAGCCGCCGGACGTGTGCCGGATCGTCGTGCTCGGCGACTCGGTGACGCTCGGGTGGGGGATCGAGGACGAGGACACGTTCTGCCGCCGCGTCGAACGCACGCTCAACGCGCGCGGTGACCGGCGCTACGAGGTGATCAACACCGGGCACCTCTCCTACGACACGATGCAGGAGGCGGCGCTGCTCGAACGCGAAGCGATCGCGCTGCAGCCCGACGTCGTCCTGCTCGTGTTCGTCACCAACGACGTCGTCGACCCGACGCGCGTCATGATCGAGGCACTGCTCGACGGCAAGACCGAGGTCCCGGGGAGCGCGCCGACGCTCGCCGACCGCGTGGTGCACACGGGCCAGCGGTTCCTGCCGGCGTGGACCGCGCTGTTGCAGAGCGTCACGGCGCGCCTGCGCGCGACCGCGCCGCGCGCGGGGGAGGAGCACGCCCTGGCGCCGGAGTCGGTGCCTTTCGGATCGCTCGGCTGGGAGCGCAGCCAGGCGGCCCTGCGCCGCATCCGCGACCTGTGCGCCGCGCGCGGGGTCAAGTTCGCGGTCCTCGACCACACCCTGCCGCCCCTGCCGGTCCTGGAGACGTTCTGCGCGGCCGAAGGCATCCCCCGGCACGACTTCCGCTTCACCGCCGAGGAGCTCGGCCGTCCGATCTACAACTCGTTCATCGACTCGCACGCCAACGCGCTCGGCAACGAACTGCTCGCCGAGAAGGCGCTGCGCGCGCTCGCCACCCTGCTCCCGTAGCGCCGCGCGCGCCGCGGCAGAATGAGCTGCGCCCCGATGCCGGCCCGCTTCGTCCCGCACGCCCTCCTCCTGCTGATGATCGCGCTGTGGGGCGGGAGCTTCGCGGTCGCCAAACACGCGTTGACGTGGTTGTCGCCGTTCGCGGTCGTCGCGGGGCGCTTCTGGCTGGCACTCCTCTGCCTGCTGCCGCTGGTGCTGCGCCGCGGCGCGCCCGGCGACCTGCGCGCCGCGCTCGTCCCCGGCGCGATCACCGGCACCGCGCTCGCCGGCGGCTACCTGATGCAGACCGCCGGGCTGGCACAGACCTCGGCGTCGACCGGCGGCTTCGTCGCGGGCTCGATCCCGCTGCTCGCCGCGCTCGGCGGCTGGTGGTTCCTCGGCGGCCGGCTCGGGCCCGCGGGCGCCGCGGGCCTCGCGCTCGGCTTCCTCGGGATGGGATGCCTCGTGTGGCCGGGCGGCGCCGCGGGCGCGCGCGCCGACACGTCGCTCGGCATCGGCCTGCAGGTCGGCTCGTCGGTGAGCTACGCGGCGCACATCCTGCTGCTGTCGCACTTCGGCCGCCGCGCACCGGCGGCGGCATTCACCTTCTGGCAGGTGCTCCTCACCGCGGTGGTGGCGAGCGCCGGGCTGTGGATCACCGGGCCCGTGCTCCGCGCCGGGGCACCGCCGGCCGGCGTGGTCCTGTTCGCCGACCTCCTCTACCTCGGCCCGATCGCTACCGCGCTCGGCATCGCGGTCCAGGCGCGCGTGCAGCCCGCGATCCCGGCGATGCACGTCCCGCTCCTCTTCGCCACGCAGCCCCTGTTCGCCGCGCTCGCCGGCTGGTCGCTGCTCGGTGACCGGCTCGGTGCCTTGCAGGTCCTGGGCGGTGCCCTGATCGTCGCCGGGATCGTGGTTGCGAGCCGCGATCCGGTGCCCGAGCCGCCGGTGCTCGCGCCGGGCCGACCGCTCCGGACCTAGCCGGGCGGTGCGGCGCCGACCCGCCCCTACCAGGACACCGAGCGCGCCGGCGTGATGCGCACCCGTCCGTCGGCGGTGCGGTCGACACACACGCGCGCGCCCCAGACCTCGCGCACGACGCCCGCATCGAGCGCTTCGCCGGGCGGCCCCTGCGCGCGGATCGCGCCGCCGTGCAGCACCACGACCCGGTCCGCGTACTGCGCTGCGAGGTTGAGGTCGTGCGTCGAGAAGGCCACCGTGCACCCCTCGCCGGCAAGTCCGGCGAGAAGGTCCAGGATGCCGAGCTGGTGGGGGAGGTCGAGGGCGGCCACCGGCTCGTCGCACAGCAGCACCCCCGCCTCCTGCGCGAGCGCGCGCGCGAACATCGCGCGCTGCAGTTCGCCGCCGGACAGCTCGGCGAGCGGGCGGTCGCGCAGCCCGAGGATGTCCGCCGCATGCAGCGCCCGCTCCACGGCAGCGTGGTCGGCTGCGCGCGGCGTGCGCCAGAAGTCCAGGTGCGCGTAGCGCCCGCCGAGCACGAACCGGCGCACCGTCGCGGGCGGGAGCGCGGCGAGCGCCTGCGGGACGAACGCGATCGCGCGCGCGCACTCCGCGCGGCTGCGCGCAGCGAGCGGGCGGCCGTCGAGCAGCACGGTGCCCTCGGCCGGCGCCAGCAACCCGGCCAGCGCGCGGAGCAACGTGCTCTTCCCCGCGCCGTTCAGGCCGACGAACGCCACCACCTCGCCCGCGCGCAGGTCGAGGTCCGCGCCGCGCAGCACGTCACCGGTCCGCCGGTAGCGCAGCACGAGGCCGCGCGCAGAGAGCGCCACGCCTTTCACCATGAACCGAGCCGACCGGCGCGGGCCAGGAGCGCGAGGAAGAACGGACCGCCGACGACCGACATCAGCACACCGGTGTGCAGCGTGCGCTTGCCGAGTACGGCGAGCTGGGCCAGATCGAGGCCGAGCAGCACCACCGCGCCGGCCACCAGCGAGAGGGGCAGCAGGGTGCGGTGCGAGGCGCCGGTCAGCAGGCGCAGCACGTGCGGGACGAGCAGGCCGACGAACGCGATCTGCCCCGCGGCGGCGAACGCGCACGCGGTCGCGAACGCGGTCGCGAGCGTGACGACGACCTTCACCGACCCGGTCGACACGCCGAGCGCGGCGGCGTCCTCCTCGCCGCCGGCGAGCAGGTCCAGCTCGGTCGCGACGAACGGGATCGCGGCCGCCGCGACGAGGACGCCGGCGCACACCATCGCCGCGTGCACCGGCTGGCGGTCGTCGAGGTTGCCGAACGTCCAGGTGCGCACGGCGCGGCTGACCTCGGCGTCGTGCAGGAGCAGCGAGTACATCGCGGCGAGCACGCCGAGGATGACCGTGTTCATCGCGACGCCCACGAGCAGGAGGCGGACGACGTCGATCTGGCCGTCGCCGCGCGCGATCACGAGCACCAGGAGCGAGGTCGCGAGCGCGCCGGCGAACGCCATCGCGGTGACAAACGCGCCCGCGCCCACCCCGGACGGCGGCACGAACCCGCGCGCGTAGCCGTAGAGCGCGAGCAGCGCGAGCGTCGCGCCGAGGTTCGCACCGCCGCTCACGCCGAGCAGGGCGGGCTCGGCGAGGCCGTTGCGGAACAGGCCCTGCAGCATCGCGCCGCTCACCGCGAGGCACGCGCCGACCCCGGCCGCGGTGAGGCCGCGCCAGACGCGTAGTTCGAACACCGCCTGCGCCGCGGGTTCCAGACCTTCGCCGTTGCCGAACAGCCGGGCGAGCCCGATGCCGACCTCGCGCAGCGAGAAGGAAAAGCGCGCTGCCTCGCCGACCTGCACCTGCAGCACGGTGAGCACCGCCCACAGAACGGTGCCGGCGAGCAGGAGGAGGGCCAGGCTGCGCCGGCTCAACGCGCGCGCTCCGCCCGCCGGACGCCGGCGGCGATCGCCTCGGCGGCCGCGACCACGTGGTGCGACCCGGTCGCATACAGCGCCTGCGGCAGCTCGACGACCGCGCCGGTGGTCAGCGCGCGCAGTCGGCTCAGGATCGGGTTCTCGCGCAGGAACGCCAGGCTGCCGCGCCCTCCGTCCGGCGGTGCGTCGACCACCAGCAGGTCGGGGTCGAGCGCGACGATCTGTTCGACGCTGATCGGCGCGTGCCCCTCGATCCCGGCCTCGGCCGCGGCGTTGGCGAACCCCGCGAGCACGAGCGCCTCGTGGTGCAGCGTGCCGGG
>DATGPD010000033.1:0-2719 GCA_035305285.1 Planctomycetota bacterium | reverse complement strand
GTCCCGAGCCCGACGAAGTACTTCCAGAACCGCCAGCCCGGTTCTTCCGAAGCGAAGTCCGCGCAGACCGCGAAGCGCTCGACGTCCGGACGCGCCCGCATGCGCAGGCGGTGCAGCTCCAGGTTGTTGCCGACCCGTGCCTGACCGGCGAGGCCGGGGATCATGGCGACGACCGCGTCGGCGACCGGCAGGCGAGCCCCCGCCTGCACGAGCGAGGCGAACACGCGCAGCAGGCCGGCGAGCACGGCGATCGGCGGCGCCGCGAGCGAGATGGCCCCGGCCGCGTGGGCCGCGGCGCGAAACACGTTCGCGAGGAGGTCGAAGGACGCGCGCAGGCGCGGACCGGAGGCGAGGCTCGTGCCGGCGAGCGGCGAGCCGACGAACACGACCCGGCGCCGCGCCGCGCCGGCGGCCTCGAGCCCGTCGAGCCACCAGCGCGCCACCAGGCCCCCGCGGCTGTGGCAGACGACGTCGACCTCCGCGCGCGACCCGGCGAAGGCGCGGGCGAGGTCGAACGCGTTCAGCACCGGGCTGGCGCTGAGCGTGTGGTGCTCGAAGGAGAGGACCTGGTCGTAGGCGGCGAGGGCCGCCTTCAGGAACTCCTGGCCGGGCGCGGTCGCCTTCAGCTCGCCCAGCAGGTGGTCACCGTTGGAGAACGTGCCGTGCACCAGGAGCAGCACGCGTCCCGTCGCTGCCGGCTCGGCACCCGGGACGAACCGGTCGCCCTTCCACTGCCGCAGCCCGGGCGGCAGCGACAACTTCTCGTCGAGCTGGACGAGGTACTTGCCGATCTCCGACGGCGGCAGGCGCTCGAACGCGAAGTCCGCGACCTGCTCGCCGCCGATCCGGCCGGTGCCGCGCCGGGCGCGACGCAACGTCGCCAGGCGCACATCGGCCCCGAGTTCGAAGTGCAGGACGCCGTCGTGCTCGACCAACGCGAGCGACTCGACCGGATCGAGCAGCGCGCGCCGGCCGCGCGCGCGCTTGCGCGCCAGCGACAGCGCGCTGTCGAAGCGATGCGCGGCGTCCTCGATGCCGAGCGCCGCCATCTGCTGCCGCAGACCCGGCAGCGGATCCCGCGACGGCGTGGTCATGGGCTCACTCCTCCGATCGGGATCGGAGTGATCCCGGCATTGCGCGCCGCCACGACGTCCAGCATCGCCTGGAAGTCGCCCAGCCGCGCCAGGTTCTCGACCCCGTCCTCCATACCCTGCGCGAAGCTCGCGCGTGCCGGGAGCAGCGTGGCTTCCAAGGGCACGAGGTTGCCCGCCCTGATCTCGCGTCGGATCTCGGGGAACGCATCGCGGAGGCAGAGGAACGGCTCACGCGGACTCGAGAGCGAGCGGCTCTCCTCCACGGAGCCGCCCGCCCCATCGCCGGCCGGCACGGTGACGCGATGCTCGACGTCGCGCAGTTCCAGGAAGGCGTCGTGAGCCCCCGGCGAACGCCAGTAGCCGACGCAGGCGTGGTCCCTGAACAGCAGGATCACGGGGTAGATCTCGACGTACTCGAGGCAGGCCGCCAGCAGCAGGCTGAGGTCGATGCAGGTGCCGCGGCGCCCCTCCAGCACCATCGACGGCGTGCGCAGGCGCTGCGCGTCCTTGGCGTAGGCCGGCGGCGGGTTGACGTAGGCCAGCGGCGCGTCCCAGATCAGCGCCCACCAGATCGCACGCACTTGCCGGTCGATCGCCGTCGGGTCGCTGCCGTCGAGCGCCTGATAGCCGTCGAAGCCGGCGGCGGGGTCATCGGTGATCGCGGCGACGTAGCGCTCCGCCAGGCCGAGCACGCGGGTGACGGCCGGATCGCGCGGCAGCACGAACGACGGCAGCCACAGCCAGTCACGCGGCGTGTCGGTCCACTCGTCGGCCGGAAGCAGAGCGACGCGGTGGGTGTCGCGGTGCACGCAGCGACCGGCGACGCAGACCTCCGTGGTCAGCGGGTGAAGACGCGTTCGCCGAGCTGGCGCAGCCCGCTCGACGTCAACGGCACCCGGATCTCGTGCGCGAGCGAGGTGCTCCGGTCCACCAGCGCGATGTGCTTGCGGAACGGGAAGGAGTCGACGCCGACGTGGAGGACGACCTGGACTTCGACGTCGGTCGCCGGCTGGTCGGGCGGCGGGATCAGTGCGAAGCGGTCGAACAGCGGCCGGTCGTTGTGCAGGAGCGCGTAGTTGAAAGCCGGCAGCGGCGTCACCTGGACGACGAGGTCGGCCGGGCCCGCCGCCGGAGCGCGCGGCGTGGCTTTGCCGCGCTCGCCGCGACCGGCGCCTGCGCGTTCCGACCGAAGCGCCGGAGCTTCGTCCAGGGCGCGTTCGCCCTTCTCCAGCAGCGGCTCCGCGCTCCACAGCACGATCCCCGTCCCGCGCAGGTCGGCGTCCGGCTCGCGCAACACGTTCCACGCCGCGGTGAACGCGGCGAGCAAGGCGCCGTCGGATCGCGAACGACGCGAGGACCGCCATTGCCGCAGGAACTCGCCGAAGAACAGCTCCGCGAGCGCGTCGTCGAACGTGTCGACGAACCCGAGCGCCGCGCCTGCACCCGCGCCGACGCACTCCGACGCCATGCGCAACCCCGAGTACGGCACGTTGAACACGACGAGGCGCGGCGGATGCGCGGCCGCGGTGAGCGCCTCCGCCACCCTGGTGCGCGGCGTGTAGGCCGGCCCTCCGTTGCCGGCCGACGCGAGCGCGAGCCCGTCGGGACGCCCGGGCACCTCCGCG
>DATGPD010000032.1:0-3133 GCA_035305285.1 Planctomycetota bacterium | reverse complement strand
GTGGTATTCGGCGGGGACTTCCGTCCAGCTCGCGACGTCGTCGCTGAGGAAGTGGTTGGGAATGATTGAGCGCAGCTTCCCGAACCAGAACCTGGACAACGCGGTGAGCACCTTGCCCTTGCCCGGGATGCCCTGCGCCATCACGACGTCGAACGCCGAGATGCGGTCGGTCGTGACCAGGAGCAGGTCGTCGCCGAGCTGGTAGATGTCGCGGACTTTGCCGCGGCCGAGGCGGGTGGCGAACGGCAGGTCGGTGTGGAGGACGACGTCGGTCACGGTGCAGCCGATGGTAGAACTGGTCCGCTCAGAAAGCATGCCGGCACCAGGCGAAAGGACCGTCGCGATCGTGCGGCCGCGTGCCGGCGGCGTGCCCGCGGACTTGGGCGCGCCCGCGCTGCCGTGCAGCAAGAGCCACGCCCAGCGCGCGCTGATCCTGGCGGGGCTGGGCGTCGGAGCGGCCGTCCTCGAAGGGGTGGACGAGGGCGACGATGTCGGGGTGACGGCGGCCGCCGTGGAGGCCCTCGGTGCGCGCATCGAGCGGAGCGGTGCGACCTGGCGCGTCGCGGCGGCCGCCGCGTTCCGTCCCGGGCGCGTGGACTGCGGCGACAGCGCGACCTGCCTTCGCATGCTCGCGATGGCCGCGGGCATCCTCGGCGCGCCGGTCGAACTGACCGGCTCGGAGCGGTTGCGCGTGCGTCCGAGCGAGGAGCTGCGCGCGGCTCTGGCTGCACTCGGCGGGTCGGTCGCAAACGGCTGGCCGCTGCGCGTCGGCGGTGCGGCGCCGCTGACCTCCGGCGCCTCCCTCAGGCTGGCCGCACGCACCACGTCGCAGGTGGTGTCGGGCGCCATGCTCGGCCTCGGATGCGCGGTGCGGCGTGGCGCCGCGCATGCGGGCGCAGTCGCGATCGACGCCCCGTTCCGCGCGCCGTCGGGCTACGTGCGCGTGACCGCGCGCCTGCTCGAAGCCTTCGGCGTCGACGTCGCCGGCGTGCCGCCCGGCGCGGTCGCCCCGCACGAGCGGCTCGCGATCCGGGTGGGGCCGGCACGGGGGCATGACCCGGTCGCCTGTCGCGTGCCGCGTGACGCGTCGGCGGCGACGTTCGTGGGCGCATTCGCGGTGCTGCACGGAAGCCTCGCTCCGGCCTGGCCGACCGACGACGGCCATCCCGACTGGGGCGCGCTGGCCGAACTGGAGGCGCTCGGTGCGACGCCGCCCGGGGCGCCGTTCGCGGCGCGCGGCCTCGCGGAGCGTCCCGACAGCTTCCCGGCCCTCGCCGCGGTCGCGGCAGCGCGCCCCGGACGGAGCGAGCTGCGCGGCGCGCCCGCGCTCCGCCACAAGGAGAGCGACCGCGTCGCGGCGATGGCGGCCGGCCTGCGCGCGCTCGGCGTCGGGTGCGAGGAGCACGACGACGGGCTGGTCGTGCACGGCCGCGACCTGCGCGCGCACGCGCCCGCCGCGCCGATCGCCGTGCCGGCGCCGCGCGACCACCGCGTGGTGATGGCGCTCGCGCTCCTCGGCACGGTGGTGCCCGGCGGCGTGGCGGTGCCGCACGCCGACGCGCCGAGCAAGAGCTGGCCCGGGTTCTACGGGTGGCTCGCGCGCGTCGCGCGCGTGGAGTTGCGTTGAGCGCCGGAGGTGGCGGCTGCCGGAGGGTGCCGGACCGGGAGCCACGCGCGGCGGCTCACTCCGCGTCCTTGCGCAGCGCGAAGAAGAAGTTCAGCTCCGGCCGGCTCGCGCTCGTGCCCGTCAGGTCGTGGTCGACGAACACGATCGTCTTGTAGTCCTGGTCGAACGCGCCGCGCCATTCCTCGCGCGTCGCGTTGTTGGTCAGGCGCATCGCCCCGTCGGCGTCGATCTCGAGCGTCCCGCTGAGGCGGTAGGTCGTCGTGCTGTCGCGCGCGTCGATGCGCCAGCCGCCGGTGTCGGAGATCGTCAGCGTGCCGTAGCTGCCCTCGGTGCCCGCGTTGCTCGGGTTGGGGAACACGGTGAGGATGCCCACCCAGTACTCGCCGGCGAGGTCGGCGAGGTTCGCGCGACCGTCGCGCTTGCGCACGAGCGCGATCATCCCCGCCGCGTCGTTGTCGGCGGTCTCGTGCCCGAGGATGACGCTGGTCGTCACCGGCTGCGACTGGGTCACCGTGGCCGCGGCGGTGAAGGCGCGCGGCGTGCGCGCGGTCGCGTGGTCGAGGCTCAGCCCGACCTCGACGCTGCCGTCGTTGAACGAGCGGAGGTTGCCGGTGAGCGTGAGGTTGTGGCCGGTCGACTCGCGCGCTTCGCCTGCGGTGACCGCTCCGCTCGCATCGGTCGTCAGCGAGCCGGCGAACGCGCGCGCGACGTTGTCGGGGTCGGCCACCGCACCGCGCGTGATCACGAGGAGCGAGAAGGCGTGGAAGTCGCCGGTGACGTCGGCCGCGGCCCGGATGATGCGAGCCCCGAAGAACAGGCCGACCTTGGGCTTGACCGTGTCCGCGAAGAAGAAGAGGCCCGTGTCGCCCGACAGCCCATAGCCGCCCTGGAACACGAGGTCGGGGTTGCGCCCGTTGGGCACGCGGAACACGAGCGCGCCGGTCTTCGCCAGCTCGTAGCGGCTGCCGGGCTGGCCGTCGAGCGTCCACCGGCTCTCGTCGTTGAAGCCGAGCACGCCGTCCTCGACCTGGAGGTCCTGCGGTTCGATCGGGAACCGCGGGAAGGCCTGTTCGGCCTTGAAGCCGTACATGTGGTGGTCCGCAGTGATCCGGACCTCGCTTTCGACGCGGTCTTGCTTGCCGCCTTCGGCGCACGCGCCGAGGAGCAGGAACGAGCCGAAAACGACGGAGACGCGACGCGGGGGAGGACGCATGCGCAAAGGAGTCGGGGGAGTGTAAGGGGCGCGGCCGCGGGAGAAAGGCCGCCCTTCCTTATCGGCACGCGGCCCGCGCGGATGGAGGGCTCGAACGTGCCATGACAACCCGGGAAGGCCCCGCACGCGGGAATGCTTCGTGCGCGCCGCATGCCGGAAGTCGCACCCGGCGCCGTTCCCGGCCGCAGCGGGAGCCGCGCTCGCTCGCGTGTTCCGCGGCCCACCGCCGCATGCTCGGTGGCGCTCGTGCGCCACCTTTTGCTCGCCGCCGGCTTGCCAAGCGCGCCGCGGTG
>DATGPD010000031.1:0-5327 GCA_035305285.1 Planctomycetota bacterium | reverse complement strand
CGAGACGACGCCGGAAACCGTCCCGGTCGCCAAGGAGCCGGAGGCCGTGCCCACACCGGCGGAGCCCCAGCCCGAGCCCGAGAAGCAGCCCGAGCCCGAACCCGACACCCCGGCGGTCGTCGCCAAGGAGCCGCCCGCAGGGGAGCGGACCGCTGAGCCGACCGAGCCGACCGAGCCGACGCCGAAGGTCGAGGACCCGCCGGTCGTCGCGGTGGAGCCGACCGACCTGCCGACGTCCGCCGAGCCCACCGCCGTGCCGCCGGAAGGCGATCTCATCAAGATCGGCGAAGAGCTGCAGGTCGGCCGCGCTGCGCCGATGCCGGCGCGGCCGCGCGTGCACCACCTCGCCGAAGGCATCTCGACCGGCAGCCAGGCGTTCGCCCAGCTGAAGAACATGAACTTCTTCCTCGGGCGCGTGAAGGCGATGGACAGCAGTTACCTTACCCTCGACCTGGCGCCCGGCGAAGTGACGCTCGCGTTCGACGACCTCAACGCGATCGTCCCGCTGGCGAGCGAGGAGTACCGCATGATGCAGGGCTCGGCCGAGGGCTTCGTGCGCCTGACCAACAGCAACAAGCTGTTCGGCAAGATCCTCAACAGCAGCCTGACCGACAACGTCGTGCTCGAGGTGCAGCAGAACCACGTCGTCATCCCGCGCTCGTCGATCGAGGAGGTCGGCCAGCAGACGCGGTCGAGCGTCCAGGTGCTGGAGGACGAGGACTCCGCCTGGATCCGGACGCTGCTGCAGCGTCAGGCCGCGCCCAAGCCGGCGCCCGGGCCGACGCCGCCGCCGAGCGGCCGATGACCGAGCCGTCGCCGGGCGCCTGCGACGAGTGCGGCAACCGCACGCTCGTCGCGGTCGAGCAGGAAGGCCACCGGCTGTTCGAGTGCGAGTTGTGCGGCGCGCTCGCCGGCGACGACGCCGCGGTCACCGAGGTCCTGCTGGCGCGCGAGGCGCGTGAGCGCGGCTTCGACCCGCTGGTCTACCCGCTGGTGCGCGCCCTCGACCGGATCCCCGGCCTGCGGGTCGCGCGCGCTGGCGCGGGCAGTCCGGACGAGCGCGTCTGGCCGTTCGTGCAGATGCTCGCGGTCGACGCGCGCGCCCTGGTGGGCCTGGAGAACCTGACCAAGTCGATCGTCCTCGGCGCGGTCGGCTCGGGTGGTATGCACTGGGTGGTCGAGGTCGAATACCAGGCGCGGCTCACCTTCACGTTGAAGCCGCGGTTCCACCGCGACACCGGACGGATCGACGAAGCCGCGGTGCGCGCCGCGCAACGCGACCTCGCCCGCCTGTGCGCGAATCTCGAGCGCGACATGCGTCTGTCCTGGTGGCGGCACTGAGGCGGCGGGGTGGCGGCGCGCCTTCCCGCCGGCCGGCGGGCCACCTACCATGCGCCGACCCCGAGCCGTCCCCGCACTCGACCGACCGATCCGACCCACGATGCTCACGCGGTTCCTGACCGGCGCGCTGCTCGCGCTGTGCTCGCTCGTCCCCGTCACTGCGCAGTCCGACGTCGAGGCGCAGCGCCTCGACGCGGTCAAGGAGTTCAAGCGGTTCTATCGCAAGTCGCCCGACGTCGCGCTGCGCGTGGAGGCGATCTACACCCTGAAGGGCAACGAGTGCGTGCCGGCGTGCGACGAGCTGCTCCCCCTGCTCGTCGACCAGGAGCCCGACATCCGCAAGGCCGCGCTCGACGTGCTCGTGACCTATCGGTCGGAGGCGACCTGGGCGCACGTGATCGCCGGCTTGAAGGACCGTCGCGGCCCGGCGCGCGCCGCGGCGATCGACGTGCTCGGCCGGGCGGGGATCAAGGCGGCGGTGCCGACGCTCATCGAACTGGCCGCCGACAAGGACGCCGACACGCGCTACGCGGTCGCGCGCGCGTTCGGCCGGCTCGGTGACCCCGCGGCGGAGGGGGCGATCGGCGCGTTGCTCGGCGACGCCGACGTGCGCGTGCGCACTGCGGCGGCGGACGCGGCAGGGGAGCTGAACCTGAAGCCGCTCGGCCCCCGGCTGGTCGCGCTGCTCGACGACCCCGCCTGGCAGGTGCAGGCCGCGGCGACCAAGGCGATCGGCATCGTCCGACCGGCCGAGGCGGTGATGCCGCTGATCGCGCTGATGCGCAAGGGCGGCCGTCTGCGGGAGGACGCGGCCGACGCCCTGTTCCTGGTGACCACCAAGGACTTCGGCACCGACCCCGACGAGTGGCAGCGGCAGATGGAACGCCTGCTCAGGCTCGACTGGCGTCCGCCGAGCGACGCCGAGGTCGAGAAGGCCAAGGCGGTGCGCAAGAAGACCGCCGAGTTCTACGGGCAGAAGGACGAGATCAAGACGTTCGCCAACATCCCGATCATCTCGAACTACGTCCTGTTCATCATCGACGTGTCCGGCTCGATGTCCGACCTGGTCGTCGAGCGCGAGAAGTTCCAGGGCTACGAGAACTACGAGAAGCTGACGATCGTCAAGGCCGAGCTGACCAAGACGATCGAATCGCTCGGTCCGAACACGTACTTCAACATCGTGTCGTTCGCGACCGACCTGAAGCCGTGGAAGCCGTTCCTCGTGCCCGCCAACGTCACCAACAAGGACAGCGCCAAGACCTGGATCAAGAACCTGAAGTGCATCGGCGGCGCCGCGGACCAGCAGCTTGCCAGCGTCGGCCTCGGCGGCGACCTCGCCGCCGGCAAGACGAACACGTTCAAGGCGTTGATGTATGCGTTCGGCGTCGACCCGGACAAGCCGCGGACCGCGGCGAGCACCGCCGCGTCCACGGTCGCCAAGAGCAAGCTCGACACGGTCTACTTCCTGAGCGACGGGCGGCCGAGCGTCGGCAAGATCGTCGATACCGAGGAGATCCGCAAAGCGGTCCGCGAGGAGAACGCCGTGCACAAGATCGTGCTGCACACGATCGCGATCGGCGAGTTCCAGAAGGAGTTCCTGCACGCGCTCGCGACCGACAACGGCGGGGTGTTCGTCGACCTCGGGCGCTGAGGCCGGCACCCGCGTTCAGCGCGGCTGGCGGCGCATGACCGCGATCGTCGCGAGCGCGCCGCCGATCCCGGCCGCGGCGTAGGCCGCGGTCAACCCGGAGCGCGCCTGCAGCCAGCCGAGCACCGGGAACACCGCGGCGAACGCGATCCGGCCGGCAAACGACAACACCGACAGCGCGGTCGCTCGCGACTGCCCGCTCAGGTGGCGGTTGGCGTAGGTCTGGATCACCGACCAGTGCGCACCGAACGGTGCCTGGTGCACGAAGAACAGCAGCACGCCGAGGCCGCCGACCGCGAACGCCATGACCACCAGGGAGAGGGCCAGCGAAAGCGGCATCGCCCACAGGAGCGCGCGCTCGCCCCATCGGCGCAGCAGGCCGGGGACCGCCCGGCTCCACGGCACCGCGAACGCGTTGAGCGCGCAGAACAGCAGGCCGAGGACCAGCGGCTCTTCCTGCCCCGCCGCGTCGAGGTACGGCTGGTAGGTGTGGAAGCAGTAGCGCAGTAGGCAGAAGAGGACGACGTAGTACAGCGCGATCCAGCGCGCCTCGCCGAGGCGCAGCTCGCCCAGCGCGGCGAGCAGCAGAGCCGGTGCGCGCGTCCGCTGGCGCGGCGGCTCGCGCACCGCGAGCGCGACGAGCCCGGCGCAGGCGCACAGCGCGGCGGTCAGCGGGATCGTCGCGGCGTTGCCGGCGAGCGCGGCGACGACCCCGCCGGCAAGGAAGGACGCGGCGGTGCCGAGCGTGCGCCAGCCGTGCAGGCGCGCCTCGACCAGGAGGAAGCGCTCGGTCCGCCCGGCGCGGGCGAGGGTGTCGTAGAGCAGCGCGGACGGCGCGCCGGACAGCAGCGCGTGGCCGAGGCCGAGCAGCGCCTCGCCCAGCGCGAACGAGGCGAAGTCGTCGCCGAGGCGCAGGACCGCGAACCCGGCGGCGAGCACCGCCGGCCCGAGCACCAGGGTCGGCTTGCGCCCGAAGCGGTCGGCGAGCAGGCCCGTGGGCACCTCGGCGACCACCATCACCACGTAGTAGACCGAGATCAGGTTGGCGTAGCCGTCGATGCCGATGCCGTGGTCGCGGAAGTAGAACCACAGGAACGGGACGCAGGCGAACGGGTAGGTGAACGCCGCGTACGCGGCGAGGACGCGCACCTGCCGCTGGGTTTCGCGCTGGGCGATCGCGGTCACGCGGCGTGCATCGTCGGCACGCGCCGTCCCGGGGCAAGCGACGTGCGCGTCGGATCGCGCGGCAATGCGCGCTGGGCGTCGCGCCCACCCATGCATAATGCGCCGCCTATGCCATGGGCCCTGCTCCAGGCGATGCGGCCGCACCAGTGGGTCAAGAACCTGCTCGTCTTCGCGCCGCTCGGCTTCACGCATGACTCGGGCGTGCGCGCGCCGTTGTGGTTCGCGACCCTGGCGTTCGTCGCGTTCTGCCTCGCATCGAGCGCGGTCTACCTGCTGAACGACGTGATCGACCGCGAGGCGGACCGCCGCCATCCGAAGAAGCGCATGCGGCCGATCGCGTCGGGGCGCCTGCCGGTCGCGTGGGCGGCGGCGGCGCTCGTGGCGATGCTCGCCGCGGCGGGCGCGATCGCGCTCTTCCTCGCCCGGGACGACGCCCGCGTCCCGATGAGCAACGGCGACGACGCGGCGCGGCCGCTCCTGCCGTTCGGCGCCTGGCTCGCAGCCTACCTGCTGCTCAACCTGGCGTACTCGTTCCGCCTCAAGCAGATCGTGATCGTCGACGCGCTGTCGATCGCGCTCGGCTTCCAGTTCCGGGTGCTCGCCGGGGCGGCGGCGATCGCGACGCCGGCGTCGTCGTGGATCCTGCTGTGCACGTTCTTCTTCGCCCTGTTCCTCGCGTTCTGCAAGCGCCGCGAGGAGGTGGTCAAGCTCGGCGCCGCGGGCACGCGGGAGAGCCTGCGCGACTACGACGCGCACTTCCTCGACCAGATGATCAACCCGCTCGCCGCGATGTCGATCCTGGCGTACGCGCTCTACACGGTCGATGACCGCACGGTCGCCTACCACGGCACGACCGGGCTGGCGCTCACCGTGCCGTTCGTCGTGTTCGGCGTGTTCCGCTACCTGTACCTCGTGCACCGGCGCGGGGAGGGCGACGACCCCGCCCGCCTGCTGTTCACCGACCGGCAGCTCGTCCTCAGCGGCGTGCTGTGGGCCGCGTGCGTCGCCGCGGTGTTGACCTACGCTTGAGCGCCATGTCCGAGCGCGCGCCCGCCGACTTCCGCAGCGACACGGTGACCCGGCCGACGGAGGCGATGCGCGCGGCGATGGCGCGCGCCGAGGTCGGCGACGACGTGTTCGGCGAGGACCCGAC
>DATGPD010000030.1:0-9537 GCA_035305285.1 Planctomycetota bacterium | reverse complement strand
CCGTCGTCGTGCTGCCGCGCCAGCGCCTCCTCCACGAGGGCGTTCGCCTGCTGCAATACTGCGGCGCGCTGCGGGCCCGCGAGCCGCGCGAGCTTGCGGCTGAGGTAGAGCAGGCGGTACGCGTCCGCGTACACGTCCTCGTTGCAACCGCGGTTGAGGCGCGTCGGGTCGAACAGGAAGCGCTCCGCCGCCGCGAGCGCGGCGTCGATCCGCTCGGGCGCGACCGCCCGGTGCTCCAGCAGCGCGGTCGCCGCGAGCGCGGTGATCGCGATCCAGGTGTTGGGCGTGATCGTGCTGTCCTGCCAGTAGGCGTAGCGGCTGTCGGTGAACCCGCCGTTCTCGCGCTGGCTGTCGAGCAGGAAGCGCACCGCGCGCTCGCGCAGCGCGGCGGGGTCCTGTGCCGCGCCGGGCCAGGTGGTGTCGCGCGGCAATGGTCCGCGGTAGGCGTCGTCGCGGAGGTAGCCGACGTGCTCGAAGTTCGCGAAGGTCGCGCCCATCGGGCGGTCGTCGTTGCCGAGTTCGACGTTGGCGCGCGCGCGCCGGCCCGCGGGCGTGTCGGGGAAGCGCGACGCGACCGCGGCGAACAGGCGGGCCGCCTCGCTCTCGTGCCCGAGCCGCAGGCGGCAGAACGCGAGCAGGTAGCCGGCCTCGGCCTGCCGCGGGTGCGCCGCGGCGAAGCCTTCGTGCAGCAGGCGCGCCGCCTCGGCGCAGCGGCCCTGCAGGAGCAGGATCGTGCCGCGCTCGGTGGCGAGCGCCGCGCGCTGCGCACCGCGCGCGCCGTCGACGCCGTCGAGCACCGCGAGCGCCTCGTCCGGGCGCCGCAGACGGCGCAGGAGGCCGGCGATCTCGATCCGATTCTCGACCGAGTCGTCGCCCGCCGCCTGCGCGGCGGCCAGCGCCTTCTCCCACTCGCCCAGCTCGCGCCACTGGGCCGCGGTGCGCGCCGGGTCGTCGGGCGGCGCGCTGCCGGCGTGCGCGAGGACGCGGCGCAGCAGGTGGGCGAACCACAGCGCGTCGAAGGTCCGCAGGCGCTCGACGCAGTGCACGACCTTCCCTTCGCCGTCGACGAACACGACCGCGGGCTCGACGAACTGCAGCGGGCGCAGATCGAAGCGCCGGCTCATCGCCTCGTCGCACACCATGCGCAGCGGCACGAACCGCGTGCGCACGATGTCGGCGACATCGGGGTCGCCGAACAGCACCTGCTGCATGTAGACGTCGAGGACCGGCGCACGGTACATCTGCCGGCCGCGGTTCTGCTGCTCGACGATGCGGTAGACGTACCAGAGGACGAGCTTGCCCTCGGCCTGCGCACGCGCGATCGCCGCGTCCATCAGCGCGCCGCGATCCACCTCCATGGTGAGGTTGCGCTTGGCGTTGCGCCCGTCGAGGAAGGGTTCGGGGTCGCGCTGCCAGGGGATCGCGGCGTCGAGTGCGAAGCTCGCCGGATCGGGACGACGCAACGGTTCCTGCGCGGCGACGGCGGAGAGCGTGACGAGGAGGAAGAGCGTGCGCATGGTTCGGCGGGGATCCGGGAGCGGAGGAAGCGGAGTCAACCGCGCCGTGCGACCGGGACGCAAGGACCCGGGGACGATTCGGGTCGGGAGGGGGCAGGCCGGCGCGCGGCGGCTCCGGGGAAGGCGGCGGCGGGCGGTGGGGCGCCGCCGCCTGCCGCGACCGGACGCCGAGGGGCCGCGTGCGCCCGACGGTGGAGGGCACGCGCGCGACTGCGCGGCCGGCCGCATCCGCCGCCCCGCCGCCGGGGTGCGCTCACTGCAGCGCCTTCCCGAGCAGCTTCAGCCGCGCTTCGACGCGCATCCGACGCGCCTCGTGCGCCTGCAGCTCGGCGGCCGACACGAGGCCGGACTCGTACATGTTCCGCGCGCGCTGCATCGATTCCTGGAGGCTGCGCAGCTCCTTCGTGGCCAGGTCGATCTCCGTGTGCACGGCCGCCTGCACTGCCTCGCACCGCCGCTCGGCGGCGCGCAACTGGATCTTCGCCTCGAGCAGGTCTTGCTCGGTGGCGACGCCGCGCGCCTTCTGCTCGGCACGCAACTGGAGGCGGGAGGTCGCACGTTCGACCTCGCTCTGCGCATCGATCGTGCGCAGCACGTAGTCGAGCGCGTCGCCATGCGGCGTCTCCAGGGCCGGAGCCGGGTCCTCGGTGCGCGCCGCACGCGCGGTTCGCGGCGGAAGGCGCAGCTCCTGGCCGACCGTCATGCGGCGCGGATCGAGGCCCGGGTTCAGGCGAACGACCTGTTCGAGCATTCCGTCCGTCACCGGGTAGCCGTGCCTCGCGAGCAGCTTCACCAGCGTGTCGCCGGCCTGCACCGTGACGCGCCCGGCATCGGAGTCGTCCGCCCGCGACCGTTCGGGGAGGGTGCGGGTGAGCTGGTCGATCGCTTCGCGCAGCCGCTCGATTTCCCGTGCGAGGTCGGTGCGCGGCGCGGCAGCCGGCTGCGCCGGCTGCTCGGTGCGGGCCGGATCCTGCGCGGGCGCGCGCATGCCGAATGCGGCGCCGAGCAGGAGCGTGGCGGCGGACGCGCCGGCCAGGTGCGCGAGGCGCTGGAACGGGGACAGCCGCGAGGTGAGCGGCACACGGCGGGCGAGCAGCATTTCGAGCCTCTCGGTCAGGTCGGACCTGGTACGGAATGCCGGGAGGACCCCGGCGGGAACGACGGCAGCGCGTTCGTGCTCGCAGAGGTCGAGCAGCGCGCGCGCGTACTCGGTGTGCCGGCCGCGCGCCGCGACGGCGTCGGCGACGCATTCGCCGGCGTGCCGTGCGCGCGCACGCAGCCACCAGAACAGCGGCTGCGGCCAGAGCCACGGCATCGCCGCGGCGAACAGGACGCGGCTCCACAAGTCGCCGCGCGCGACGTGGACGGCTTCATGGCGCAGCACGTGCGGCAACGCGGCGTGGCGCAGCGTGCGCGCCGGGAGCACGACGGTCGGCCGCCGCGCGCGGCACGCGAAGGGCCGGTTCGTGCGCGCGGAGACGACGACGCGGCACCCGCCGAGGCCAGCTTCGTCGGCGAGCGCGGCGAGGTCCGGGGGCAGGGGCTGCGCGCTGCGCAGGAGCACGTGGAGGCGCAACGCGCCGAGCGCGAGCCACGCGCAGCAGAGCCCCGATCCCAGGAGGTAGGCGAGCGCCCACCAGGGCAGGGCGGGGGTAAGGGACGGCGTGATGGCGGTCGCGGCGCGATCGCGGGCGCCGTCGCGGTGCTGCGCCGCGTGCGCGACCGGAGGCCGCGTCGGCGGCGGAGGCTCGTCGGCGTGCGCGGGCACCGCGCTCGCGGGGGGCTGCGCGTCGACCATGCCGCGGTCGAAGGCCAGCGGGCGAGGCAGCGGCAGCGGCGCGAGGGCGATGAAGGCGAGGCACGCCGCGACCGCAGCCTCGGCGGCGCGCTGGCGGCGCACGGGGATCGCGCGCGCGCCGAGCACAGCGCCGGCGGTCAGGAGCAGCGTCGTGCCGGCAACCAGCGCGAGCGCGAGGCTTTCGAGCGGACTCATCCCTTGCCGTCCTGCTTCGCCTCCTTCTCGGCCTGTGCGATGAGCCGGCGCAGCCGTGTCAGCTCCTCGCGTGTCGGGCGGCGCAGGGCGAGCGCGCTCGCCACGAGCTGGTCCATCGCGCCGTCGAACACCCGGTCGAGCAGCCCGGTCAGGAGCGTGCGCCCGGTCGCCTCGCGCGGCACCGCGGCACGGTAGACGAACGAGCGCCCCTCCTCGCGATGCGTGACGAGCCCCTTCTCCTCCATCGTGCGCAGGAACGCCTGCACGGTGTTCTGCACGATGCCGAGCCGCGGCCCGATCCGCTCGTACACCTCGCGCACGGTCGCCTCGCCGCGGTCCCAGAGGACGTTGAGGATCGCGAGTTCGCGCGCAGTGGGTGGGCGGCGCTTCGGCATGGCGGTCTCGGCTACGAGACAGCTAAGCTTAGAAAGCTAAGCGTAAGAATGCAAGCGCTGCCGCGGGCACGGCCGGGCGAGCGCGCGCGGCCGTTGCGCCGGACGGTGGCTGCAACCCGAACCCTCCTCCGAGCGCTCGCTCGTTCTTCCCCCAGCCGTCACGCGCGTAGGCGCCGGACCCTGGGCGGCAGTCCACGAGGCGCCGGTGCGGTCCGGCCCGGCGGCCGCACGCTGTGTGCAGGGACGGACGAGCCGTTGAAGCGGCGAACGGAGACGTGCAGCGGAAGGGCTGGCGCGCCCGGCAAGCACGCGGCGATCGGTCGCGCTCCTCCCCGCGAGAGCCCCTGATCGCGCGCACATTGTGCTGGACTCGGCGCGGACCGGGTGATTGCCTCCCGGCCGCATGCGGCCGATCCACCGGTGCCCCGTGTAGTGATGGGGCGGCGTGACTGGGTGTTCGTCGGCGGGCTCGCTGCCCTGGCCGTCGTGCTGTTCTGCCTCGTGCGCCAGGTGCACGGCGTCGACGACGCGTTCATCTCGTTCCGCTACGCCCGCAACCTCGCCGCCGGGGAAGGGCCGGTCTACAACCCCGGCGAACGGGTGTACGGATCGACGGCGATGGCCTGGGTCGGCCTGCTGGCCGGGATGGCCTACGCGCTGCGGATCCAGGTCGAGGACGCGGCTGCGTGCAGCGGCGCGGTCCTGCTCGCGCTCGACGCGGCGCTGCTCTACGCCCTGCTCGCCCGCGCGACGCCTTCGCGCGTGCTGCGCGGCGCGGGCGTCGTGCTGATGCTGCTCGCGCCGCACTTCGCGTGCGTGGGCGGCCTCGGCATGGAGACCCCGCTCTACGCGGCGTTCATCCTCGCGACCCTGCACGCGGTGGTCGCCGGCCGCCCGGTCGCGGCCGGTGTGCTCGCCGGGCTGACCTTTTGCACCCGGCCGGACGGCCTCGCCGTGCTCTGCGCGGCGGTCGCCTGTTTCGGTCTGGAAGCGCTGACCGGGAGCCGCGGCGCCGGGTCCTCGACATCGTCGGGCCGCGCGGTCGCGTGGCGCCGCCTGCTGGCGCTCGGCGGCGGCTTCGCGCTGGTGGCCGTGCCGTTCGCGGCGTGGACGTGGTCCTACTACGGGGCCCTGCTGCCCGGCACGCTGGCCGCCAAGCGGACGCATCCGTTGGTTTCGAGCCGGTGGTGGATGCTGGAGCACTTCGTTGCCGGTGAGGGCCGGCCGGTCGCGATCGCGACGGGGTTGCTCGGGCTCGCCGGGGGCGCGGTGCTGTTGTGGCACCGACGGCGCGGACAGCCGCTCGCCTGGCACGCCGGCCACCGGCTCGTCGCGGCGACTGCGGCCTGGTTTGCCGTCTACGTCACCGCGTGGGTCGCGGTGCGCATCGACTTCTACCACTGGTACGTCGGGGCGATGGCGCCCGCGGGCGCGATCCTCGTCGTCGCCCTGACCATGCCGCTGTGGCACCGGCGCAACCTGCTGCTGCGCGCGATCGTCCTGGGCGCGCTCGCGTGGCTCACCGTGCAGTCGGCGGAGCGCACGCGCGCGGAGCTCGCGTCGTGGCGCTTCTACAGCGACCACTGGGAGTGGTTGCGGCACCGTGTGGGGGAGGCGGTGCACCGCTTCACCGTGCCCGACCGCGAGGTGCTCGAACTCGGCGCGATCGGCATCGTCGGGTACTTCGCTCGCGACGTGTACGTGGTCGATCGCGCCGCGCTCGTGACGCCGCTCGACCTCGTGATGGCGCGCACCCACCGGCGGCCGACGCTCGAAGTGTTCCGGTGCGCCCCGGGTGAGCAGCCGCCGTACGGGGAGATCGTCTACATGGCGTCGACGCCGTGGACCGACCCGTCGCTCGCCTCCGACCTCGTGCTCGTGCGTCTCGGCAAGCGGAGTTCGTTCGACGGGACGCGCACGATGCCGCGCACGGCGGGCGACGGCCGGCTCGGCGCGCTCCGGTATCGAGGCCTGCACCCGATCCGCATGGCGATCGCCCCCGGCGGCAGCCTGCAGTTCGAGCCGGTCTGGACCGTGGAAGGACCGCTGCCCGCCGGCGCCGGGATCTGCTACCGGGTCGGCCGGCCGGACCTGCCGGACGCGATCCGCGTCGAGACCCGCGGGTTCTTCCGCGACCGGGTCCCGTACGCGGACGCCGAAGTCGGCCGGACGTTCGTCGACACGATCACGATCACCGTGCCGGAAGGGCTGCCGCCCGGCGAGTACGCGCTCGCGGCGAGCGGCACCGACGACCTCGCCGGACCGGACGCGCAGCCCGTCGCCCTGGGCGTCGTGCAGGTGCAGGGTTGAGCGGGCGGCCGCGGCCGGCCTTGCGCACCGCCGGATGCCCGCCCGCACGCTTGGCCGCGGCGATCCGGCGCACGAGACTCGACGCCATGTCCGCCATCCTGCCCCGGGATCCGCTCGCGCGCCTCCTCGCGATCGCGAGGCACGTCGTCGCACACGAGCGGTGGTTCGAGAAGGCGCACCTCGCGTGCGACGTCGGACTGGCGACCCTCGCGCCGGCGGCCGGCCCTGCCCGCCTGCCCGAGGCCGGCAAGCACGGCGCGCAGTGAACCCCGTGTCCGACCCCATCCTGCTCACCGTGGCCGCCCATCCCGCGTTGCTGCTGCGCGGGTTCACGGCGGAGTTCGCCCGTCCGCTCGGCGAGCTGCCTTCGAGTGCTCTCGCCGCGTGCCTGCCGCCGGCCGTGCCGGCGCCGCTCGACCCGCCCGACGACGTCGTGCGCGCGCGCGTGCGCGACCTGCTGCGCCACGGCGGCTTCAAGCCCACCGGGCGCAGCAAGCCGTCGAGCGAGTACCTCGTGCGCGCCGCGGGCGAAGGGGCGTGGCCGACGATCAACGTCGCGGTCGACGCCGGCAACGCCGTGTCGCTGCACAGCGGCATCCCGATCAGCGTCGTCGACCTCGACCGGCTCCGCCCGCCGCTGCGAGTCGCGATCGCGCCCGAGGACGCGCGCTTCGTGTTCAACGCTTCGGGGCAGGTCCTCGACGCGGGCGGGCTCCTCGGCCTCGCCGACGCGGACGGTCCGTGCGCCAACGCGGTGAAGGACGCGCAGCGCAGCAAGACCGACGCATCCACGCGCCGGGTGCTGGTCCTGCTGTGGGGTCACCTCGACCTGAGCGCGCGCGTCGACGCCGCGACGGCCTGGGCGCGCGACCTGCTGCGCGGTGCGGGCGCGACGCTCGGCGAGCTGCGCCTCGTCGCGGAGGGTGCCGCGTGAACAGGACCCTCGCCGGGCGGACCTTGTTCATCACCGGCGCGAGCCGCGGCATCGGCAAGGCGATCGCGCTGCGCGCCGCGCGTGACCGGGCGAACGTCGTGATCGCCGCGAAGACCACGACGCCGCACCCGAAGCTGCCCGGCACGATCTACACCGCGGCGGCCGAGGTCGAGGCCGCGGGTGGTCGCGCGCTCGCCGTGCCGTGCGACGTGCGCGACGAGGCGCAGGTGCGCGAGGCCTTGGCGCGCGCGGGCGAGGCGTTCGGCGGCGTCGACGTGCTGGTGAACAACGCGAGCGCGATTGCGCTCACCGGCACCGCCGCGACCCCGATCCGGCGCTTCGACCTGATGCACGCGGTCAACGTGCGCGGCACCTTCCTGTGCACGCAGCACGCCCTGCCGCTGCTGCAGCGCAGTCCGCACGCGCACGTGCTCAACCTCGCGCCGCCCCTCGACCTCGACCCGCGCTGGTTCGCGCCGCACGTCGCCTACACCATGTCGAAGTACGGGATGTCGATGTGCGCGCTGGGGATGGCCGCCGAGTTCGCGCCGCTGGGGATCGCGGTCAACTGCCTGTGGCCGCGCACCGTCATCGCGACCGCCGCGCTCGCGCTCCTGCCGCACGTCGACCGCGCGCGCTGCCGCACGCCCGAGATCGTGGCCGACGCCGCGCACGCGATCCTCGTCCGCCCGCCGCGGGACTGCACCGGCAACTTCTTCCTCGACGAGGACGTCCTGCGCGCGGTGGGGGTCACCGACTTCACGCGCTACGCGGTCGACCCGTCGCAGCCGCTGGCCGCCGACCTGTTCACGCCCGACCTCTGACGCGCGCGACCGCGCCTCAGAATCCGCCGCCGCGGGTGAAGCCGCCGCGCTTGCCGCCGCCGAACCCCCCGAAACCGCCGCCGCCGACCCTGATCTTGGGGAAGCCCGAGAAGCCGCCGCGCCGGACGCTGCGCCGCGCCGCACTGTGCAGCGCGGCGCCGAGGACGTGGCCCATCGCGCTCAGCAGCACGCGGGAGGTCGTGCCGAGCACGGCGTCGTCGACCGGCGTTCCATGCCACGCCCCCGCCGCCGGTTCGACGAAGCGATGGCTGCGCTGCAGCTCGCGCCACAGGTCGTCGACGTCGAGCTCGCCGGCCTCGTAGCGGCCAACGAGGTCCTCGATCCGCGGACCGTCGAAGCGCGAGCGGGTCGCGTCGTAGTTCGCCTCGCGGAACCGGCGCACCAGCCGCTCGAGTCCGACCGCGCGCCGGTCGAGCGCGGCGCGCCGCTCGCTCAGCTCGCCGAGCCGTGCGCTCAGCTCGCCCTCCTCGCGCCGCACGCGCGCGATCTCGGCGACCAGCACGTCGTCCTGGCCGTCGGGCGTGCGCAGCGCGTGCTGCTCCAGAGCGCGCGTCTCGGTGCGGTCGAGCGCCGCGGAGAACGCGCGCAGCGCCTCGGCGTGGTACTTGCCGTCCCTGCTCTCCGCGCTCGCGAGCTGCTCGCTCAGCTCGCGGTGCGCGCGCTGCGCCGCGGAGATCGCCTCGACCAGCCGGTCGCGCTCCGCACCGAGGCGTTCGCCCTCGGCCAGCACTTCGGGCAGCCCGACCTGCGCCTCGGCTTTCGCCTCGCGCTCCGCCAGCTCGGCCATCAGGGGCTCGAACTCCTCGCGCCGTCGCCGGACTTCGGCGGCGACCAGCTCGGGCGTCACGCGCAGGAAGTCGTAGCCGCGCTTGGCGCGGTCGAAGTCGATGAGGCGCGCGACCCACGCGTCGAGCCGGCGCGTGATCCCGCGGAAGCGGTACTCCGGGGTGCCGAACTGGCGCTTGACCAGGTACTGGAACAGCTTGCTGCGCTCGTAGGCGGGCAGCTTCGCCGCGGCCTCGCGTGCCATTTCCTGCGCCCGCTCCTCGTCGCGCGCGAGCCGGCGCTCGGCTTCGGCGACGCGGGTGGCCAGCTCGGCGAACCCCGGCTCGGCGCGCAGCAGCTCGGCCGCGCGCTCCTCCAGCTCGGTGCGCCGCCGCACGCACTCGTCGAGACGCGCGGTGACCGCGCGGAAGTCGACCTCGTGCGCGGCGAGCGTCTTCGCCGCTTCGGCGAGCGCGCTGCGCAGGCGCGCGACCTCGGCCTCCTGCCGCGCCTGCACCGCGCGCAGCTGGCCCTGGAACTCGACCGCGGCGCGCGCGATGTCGTCATCCTCCAGCTCCGGAAGGTAGTGCCGCGCGAGGCGCTGCACGGCCTCCGTGCGCCGCGCGACGAGGTCGCGCGCGCGCTGTTCGACGTCGCCCAGCTCCGCCGCCGCCGCATGCACCTGCCGGCGCGCTTCCTCGGCGCGTTGCTTGAGGATCGCGTAGACCTCGCCGCCGGTGCGGCTCATGGGTTCGCCACCTGCCGCCCGCGCACCAGC
>DATGPD010000029.1:0-3455 GCA_035305285.1 Planctomycetota bacterium | reverse complement strand
CGCTGACTCCGCTGCTGCCGTGCGGCGTCCTGTGGGCGTTCTACGGGTCGGCCTTGCTCGCCGGCGGACCGGCCGGCGGCGCCGGGCTGGCCGCCGGGTTCGTATGCGGCAGCGCGCCGCTGCTCGCCCTGAGCCAGTGGCAAGCGGGAAGGTGGCGGCACCGGCTGCACGGCCCGAACGCGCGGTTCCTCTTGCGCGCCGTCCTGCTCGGCGCGGCGGTCCTGCTCGCGTGGCGCTCGTTCGTCGCGCTGCAGGGCGAGAGTTGCTGCGCCTGAGCGCGCCTCGAGGCGAGAAAACCCCCCGAACGACAGCGAGTTGCGCTACCGTGGCAGGTGCTCCCGCGACCCACCCTGAACCAAAGATGGACGCCGCGAAGACGCTCCACATCCTGCTGACCACCGACGGCTCGGAGGAATCCCTGCGCGCAGTCGAGCCCGCCGCACTCCTCGCCCGACGCACCGGCGGCCGCATCACGCTCCTGCGGATCGTGCCCGAACTGACCGCGATCTCCGACACCGGCTTCGCCACGCCGACCGGCGTCCTGGCCAAGTCGTCCCAGGCGGAGATCGACGCGGCGCGCGCCGAGCTCATGGACGCGCTCGCGCGCTTCTCCGACGTGCAGGTCGACGTCGCGATCGAGGCGTCGGCGACGCCGGCGGCGGCGATCGTCGAGTACGCCCGCAAGCACGGCGCCGACCTGATCGCCATGGCGAGCCACGGCCGCACGGGCCTGCGCCGCATCCTCCTCGGCAGCACCGCGGAGTCCGTGCTCCGCACGTCCGACATCCCGGTGCTGATCTTCCCGCTGAAGCAAGGCTGAGCCGATGTCCGACCCGACGATCGTCGTCGCCACCGACCTGTCGCCCGCCGCGGAGCGCGCGTTCGGGCCCGCTGCCGCGCTGGCGCGCTGCCTGGGCGCGCGCGTCGTGCTTCTGCACGTCGTGCCCGACGCCCCGGCCGCGCTCGGCGTGCACGCGCCGCCCCTGCGCTCGGCGAGCGCGGAGAGCGACGTCGCCGCGGCCAAGCAGCGCCTCGCCGAGTTCGCCAAGGCGTTCCCCGACGGCATCCCGGTCGGCTGCGAGGTGATCGTCGCGCGCGACTTCGACGCAGCGATCACGGACTTCGCGCACAAGACGGACGCGCGCTACCTGGTCGTGACCACCCACGGACGCACCGGCGTCCGGCGCCTCGTACTCGGCAGCGTCGCCGAGGGCGTGCTGCGCCGCTCGCGCGTGCCGGTGGTCGTCGTGCCGCTCGGCCAGGAGAGCTGACGCGGCGCGGGCCGGCGGCGTTCAGCGCGCCGCCGGCAGCGAGACGACGAACTCCGCGAACTTGCCGACCTCGGTGTGCAGCTGCAGCGTGCCCCCGTGGTCGCGCACGATGCCGGTCGAGACCGCGAGCCCGAGTCCGGTGCCCTCGCCCGGCTTCTTGGTGGTGAAGAACGGCTGGAAGATGCGCTCGCGCGCGTACTCCGGGACCCCGGGTCCGTTGTCGCGCACCGCGATCCGCACCCAGGATTCGCCGTTGGTCGACTCCGCGCGGGTGACGATGTCGATGCGCCGCTCGCGTTCGCACTGCGCGAGCGCGTCGAGCGCGTTGAGCAGGAGGTTCAAGAACACCTGCTGCAGGCGGTCGGCGCGCGCGCGCACCGCCGGCAGCCCCTCGGCGAGGTCGAGATTGACCGTGACCCGCGCCTGCCGCATGCGGGTCGCGAGCAGGGCGAGCGCTCGCTGCAGCGGCTGGTGCACGTCGGTGTGCCGATAGTCCTCGGCGCGGTCGGCGGCGACGTTCATCAGCTCGCGCACGATGCCGGCGATGCGCATCGCCTCGTGCAGCACGTAGTCGCGCAGCTCGGGCGACGGGTCGCCGTCCTTGATCATCTGCGCGCAGTTGATGATCGTGTTGAGCGGGTTGTTGACCTCGTGCGCGAGACCGGCGGCCAGCTCGCCGACCGCCGCCAGACGCTCGGTCGCCGCCATCTGCATGGCGAAGCGTTCGCGCTCGCTGATGTCGCGCACGACGCCCACGAACCGCCGGCCCTCGGGGGTGTGCAGTTCGGACACCGACAGCTCGCACGGGAACTCGCTGTCGTCCTTGCGCCGCCCGATCACCTTGCGGATGCGGCCGATCGCCCGGCGCACGCCGGTCGCGAGGTAGGTCGCGATGTAGCCGTCGTGCTCCGCGCGGTACGGCTCGCCCATCAGCACGCTGACGTTGCGACCGACCAGTTCGGGAGGCGGCCAGCCGAACACGCGCTCGGTGGCCACGTTCGCGGCGAGCACCGTGCCGCGCTCGTTGATCACGATGATCGGATCGAGCACCGCGTCGAACACGTGCTCCAGGACCATCCCGGCGAACGGGCGCACGTCCTGGCCCTGGGCGGACGCCGCGCGGCCGCGCGCGGCGCGCAGCGCGATCGTTGCGGCGAGCGCCAGCGCGACGGCCAGCACACCGCCGAGCACCGGCTGGCCGGTCGCGAACGCGGCGACCGCCGCGCCGAACACCAGGACGAGGGGGACCACGCTCCACGCGACCGCCCGCCCGCGCGTCTGCCCCACCGGGTCACTCACGTGCGTCGCCGCGGTCCTTCACCGCGAACCCCTTGAGCCCCAGCTTGTCGAGCTTGCGGTACAGCGTCGCCGGCGACAGGTCGAGCAGCTTCGCCGCCTGCTCGCGGTTGCCGTGGCAGCGCAGCAGCGCCGCGGCGACGTGTTCGCGCTCGAAGCGCTCGATCGCGTCCTGCAGGCGCATCAGCGGCGGCGCGGCAGCCGGTTCGGGCGCGGTCGGCGTCGGAATCGCGGGCTGCAGCGGCAGCTCGCGCGGCGTGATCGGCCGGCCCTCGCTCAGGATCAGCGCGCGCTCCAGCACGTTGGACAGCTCGCGCACGTTGCCCGGCCAGTCGTAGGCGCACAACGCCTCCATCGCCGCCGGCTCGATCGCCGGCGCCTTCCGCCCCGAACGGCTGGCGAGGCGCTGCAGCAGGTGCTGCGCGAGCAGCGGAATGTCCTCCTTGCGCGCGCGCAGCGGCGGGATGTCGATGCGCAGGACGTTGATGCGGTAGTAGAGGTCCTCGCGGAACTCGCCGCTGCGCACCCGCTCGAGCAGGTTGCGGTGCGTGGCGCACAGGATCCGCGCGCGGAACGGCACCGCGGTGTCGGCACCGACCGGCGTCACTTCGCGTGCCTCCAGCGCACGCAGCAGCTTGGCCTGCACCGGCAGCGACAGCTCGCCGATCTCGTCGAGGAACACCGTGCCGGAACTCGCCGCGCGCAGGATGCCGACGCGCTTGCGGTCGGCGCCGGTGAACGCGCCGCGCTCGTGCCCGAACAGCTCGCTCTCGACCATCGTGTCCGGCAACGCGGCGACGTTGACCGACAGCAGCGGCTCGTCGCGGTGCGGGCCGGACGCGTGGATCGCCTGCGCGACGACCTCCTTGCCGGTGCCGGTCTCCCCGC
>DATGPD010000028.1:0-2519 GCA_035305285.1 Planctomycetota bacterium | reverse complement strand
GGTCGCTGTCGATGCCCACCGCGATCATCTCGGGTCCGCTGGCCTCCTGCCGCTCGTACGACACGAGGAACACCGGCTTCGTCCGGCCATCGACCAGCGGCGACGACACGTAGGTGTAGAGGTCGTTCGACGCGGCGACGGCGATCGGGCCGTGCGGCCGCGTCACGGTGCCGTCCGGTGCGAGCGTCGCACCGTACACGTCCCAGTTCGACCCGCTCGCCTGGTTCATGTAGACGATGCACCAGTGCGGTTGCGCGACCTGGCCGTTGCCGTTCGACAACGAGATCTGCGGGTTGATGCACACGGCCGACGTCCGCTCGATCGGGATGACCGGGGAACTCGGCGTGCCACTCGCGTCGACCAGGCGGGCGTGGACGTCGGTGCCGTGCAACCAGACCACCGCCCAGTTCGTGCCGGTGCCCGGGTCGCCGCCGACGTCGGCCGACTTCTGGTCGACGCTCGCGTTCGGGCTGATCTGGACCATGGGCCCCACCGGGAACGGCGATGCGGCTTCGAGCGTGCGGCTCCACACCGAGTACTGTGCGCCCGAGCCCTGCGAGTCGTGGCGCTCCATCGTGATCAGGAAGCGATCCGCGGCGTTCAGGTTGGCGATTCGCGGCCAGGAATGGCTGGTCGTGGTCGCGTCGATCGACCGGTAGCTGCCGGCAATCGATTCGCCGCGCCCGGTGCGCAGCTCGGCGACGATGTCGTGGTCGGTCTGCGAGAACACGTTGGCCCACACGACCGCCCACCGGTCGGTGGTCGCGTCGTAGGCGACATCCGGGAGTTCGGATGCCACCGTCGTGCGGGTCAGCGAAGAGGTGGTGATGATCGGATCGATGATTACCGCGCCGGGCCCCCGCTGCGCCGCGGGGACGACCAAGCGCAGCACGCCATCGACGAACACCGACGCGATCGCGGTGCGCTCGGTACCGCGTACCAGGCACGCGCTCCCGTACTCGACGAACCCCAGCTCGTTGCCGAACTGCAACCCGTCCCGCGCGCGGTCCTCGACGAGGTCGGTGACCACCTCGACCTCGACTTCGACGTCACCGGGGAGGTCGCCGTCGACCACGAAGGTCTGCTCGACGCTGCGCGGGGCCAGGTCGTAGACCTCGCGCACCGGTCCGCGCAGCAGGGAGACGCGCGCGCCGTCGCGTACGACCTTGGCGTCCTTGGCGAGCTGCAGCGCGACGCCCCCCACGCGCACGCCGCGCACGACGAAGCGGACCGGGTAGTTGCGCGGCGCTTGCGAGCCGAAGAACGGCACGTAGGTGAACCCCTCGGCGCCGAACGACGCCTTGTAGGTCGCAGCGAGGGCCCAGATCCGGCCGTCGCCGGGTGCGTCGAACAGCACCTGGTCGGCGAGGCCTGCGAGGCCGTCGGCCCAGCGGTTCGCGTTCGTGTCGTGCGACGCGACGGCGGGACTCGGGCCGAGCACGACCGGGGCGCGCTCGGCGCGAACGACATCGGGAGCCTGGGCCGGCGCGAGCGAGAACAGTGCGAGCGCCGGGAGGAAAGGGGGAAGGAGATTCGAGTGCATTGGAATCCGCGCGGGCCGGATGGCCCGTTGCCGGATCCAAAAGCAGGACTCCGCCTTCCGTGACGCAGCGCGCCCGATGCGTGCGTGCCCCTCGCTCCCTTCCGCGTGCGCACGGCGCGGTGTCGTGGCGGCGCGCTCTTCGCATCCGGACCGTCAGCGCGCGGCAGCGCGCTGCAGCTCGGCGAACCGCGGGTCGTCGCGCAGCACCGCGAAGCGCGGGTCGCTCGACAGCGCGGCCAGCGCGTCCGCTGCCCCTTCGCGGCGCAGGATCGCGAACGCGCGGTCGACGTAGCCCGTTCGCACCTCGCCGTCGGCGGCGCGCGCGCACGTCGCGGCGAGTCCGGCAGCCTCGATCCGGTCGCGCGCCCGGTCGCACAGCTCGCCCAGTTCGTCGAGTTCGCGCAGCGCGGTCGCGTGCTCGCCGGCTGCGGCACGCAGCGTGACCGACCGGGTCAGCAGCGCGCGCGCCGCGATGCGCCGCGCCGGGCGGCGGGCCTCGCGTTCGAGCGCGGGGCGGACGAGGGCGAGGGCGCGGTCGAGCGTCGCGCGCGCGGCCTCGTCCTCGCCGTCGTCCATCTGGTGTTCGGCCAGGCACTCCAGCACGACCGCGTGCGCGTCGACCAGATCGATCCGGCTCGCGTCACCGGCAGCGGCGGCCGCGCACACGGCGCTCGCGCGCAGCAGCGCCTCGCGCGCACCGGCGCGGTCGCCGTCGGCGTCGGCCGACGCGGCGCCGCGGGTCAGCGCCTCGATGAGGGTCTTGGCGTAGTCGACGTTGTCAGGCGCGTGCGCGTGCAGCTCCTCGGCGAGCGCGCGGGCACGCGCCAGCAGGCGCTGGCGCGACGCCGCGTCGTTCGCGATGGCGAGCGCCTCGCCGCCGCCGAGCGCGCGCAGGAGCGCGCGCGCCAGCCGGTAGCGGTAGCGCGGCACGTCCGGGCAGGAAGCGGCGAGGCCTTCGAGCACGGTGATCGCCTCG
>DATGPD010000027.1:0-8882 GCA_035305285.1 Planctomycetota bacterium | reverse complement strand
CCCTTCAGCCAGCGGAGGAAGGCATCGACCAGCGAGGCGAACAGGCCGGCCTGCGGCGCCGCCAGCTTCGTGCCGATCCCGAAGCCGTGGTGCAAATGCATCAGCAACGGCTGCAGCAGCATCGCCGCAGTCACCGTGCCGACGATCATCGCCCACTGCTGGCGGCGCGGCGTCGCGTCGACGAGCTGCCCGGTCTTGAGGTCCTGCGACACCGCGCCGGCCGTGCACGCGGCGCAGCACACGACACCCGCGATCACCAGGAGCACGGTCTTCGCTCCGGCGTCGCCCTCTGTCGGCTCCGTGCCGAGCAGGGTCGTGCTGAACGGCAGGAGCAGCAGGCACGAGAACAACAGGCCGGAGATCGTCATCCCGGACACCGGGTTCGAGGTGCTGCCGACCTGACCGACGGTGTAGCTCGCGACCAGCGCGAAGAACGCGGAAGCGACGACGATGCCGATCGTCGCGACGAGGCTGAGCCCGAGGACCGACGAGATGTGCCAGTAGAGCAGCAGCACGCCGACGACGCAGGCCACCGCGATGGCGGTCTGGTGCGAGATCCGCATGTCCTGCTCGGTGCGCGGTACCTCGCCTTCGACTCCCGACCCGGCGGCCGCGCGCGCGCCCACGCGCTTCTGCCGCTCGGAGCGCACCAGCTCGATCGCGATCGTGACCAGGGAATAGAACGCCGCGACCACCATCGCCCCGATGCCGAAGAAGCGGGTCATCGTGCGCAGGTTGGTGTCGGACGTGAAGTCCGGGTGCCACAACGCGTAGGCCGGGCCGACCAGCGCGTTCACCACGCCGCCGATCAGCACGAGCATCGAGGCGTTGAACCCGATGATCACGCCCACCGCGAGCAGGGCCGGCGAAATCTCGCCCTCGAGCAGACCGATCGAGCGGCTCTTCACCTCCGTGCTGACCAGCACCGCGGTCTCGCGCAGGACGCCGAGCAGGCTGCACAGGGCCTTCATCAGCGCGCCGACGCCGATGAACGCGAGCAGCGGCTTGATGCTCGCCCCCTTGCTCATGAAGAGCTGCAGCATGCGCGCGCAGGCGCGGCCCTCGGGGTAGGTCAGCTCCTTGTCGCGCTCGACGATCAGCGGCCGCCGGATCCAGATCATGGCGACGATGCCGAGCACGCCGCCGAGCAGGCCGACCGCGGTCACCAGGTACCACGGCAGTTCCTGCATCGCGCCGCCGACCAGCAGCGCCGGCATGGTGAAGATGATCCCCGCCGCGAGCGACTCGCCCGCCGACGCGGTCGTCTGCACGATGTTGTGCTCCAGGATCGTCGCCCGGCGCAGGAACACGACCGACAGCACGGCGGCGGGCACGCTCGCCGAGATCGTCATGCCGGCGTAGAGCCCGACGTAGGTCGAGCTCATGGCGAAGAAGAGCGACAGGACGACGCCGAGGAGGAGACCCCTGAGATTCAGCTCGTTCATGCGTCCGCGGGTGAGGTGCTGCGCGCGAACATTAGCCGCCGGTGCAGCGCGCCCTGAGCGAGAAGGTCGGATCTCCGCCCCCGACCGACGCGGACTCCGGTCCGGCCGGCATGCGTTCCCGGCACGGGCCCGCGCGGTGACCCGGCCTCGGCGCGCGACTACAGGGAGGTGCCGAGCACGCCCCCGTGTCCCGGACGCCGACCGCACGCACCTGCCGAGGCCGTGCGGCGCGGCCCCCTTGACCGAGGCTTTCCATGCGACTGCCGATCTCGATGCGCTTCCTCGCCTGCCTGGTCGCCGCCACCGCCGTCCTCGGCGCGCAGCGCACGTGGATCGTCGACGCGCAGATGCGCCCGGGCGCCGACTTCCCCGAACTGCGCCTCGCCACGCTCGTCGCCGCGGACGGCGACCGGATCCTCGTCCTCCCCGGCCGGTACGCGAGTTGTTCCATCGTGCGCAAGGGGCTGACCATCGTCGGCCTTCCCGGCGCGGAGGTCCGCTCCGGCATCAGCGGTGAGCCGGCATTCTGGGCCGTCGAGGTCCAGGCGACGCAGAAGGTCAGCGTCCGCGGGTTCCGCATCGAGCCGCAGCCGGGCGGCAACGTGGCCGGCGTCTTCGTGGAAGGGTGTCGCGGGCCGGTCCACCTCGAGTCCCTGTCGATCGGGCCGATGGAGGTCGGTCTGACGATCACCAGATCGGTCGCGGTGTCGGTGCTCGACGTCGACGTCGCCGGCGGGGTGGCCAACACCATCCACGACTCCGACGCCACGCTCACCCGCTGCCGCTTCGTGGACCACGCCGGCGCGAGCGGCGGCCTCGCCGTGCACTCCGGCAAGGCTTCCCTCGTCGATTGCACGGTGCGCGGCTACGACGCCATCCCCACGCTGAATCCGGCGTCCGCTCTGTACTGCATCCGCTCGGTGGTCACGGTGAGCGGCGGCACCTACACGGCCGGCACCGGCTCCGGCTCGCGCGCGGTGCCGACCGCTGCCATCTCCCTCTCCGCGGCCGAACTCGTGCTCGACCCGGCGACCGCCTGCGCCCGAGCCACGGCGGACCGGACATCGACAACCAGGGCAGCGTCGTGCACCGGAGGTCGGTCGCGCGACTGGTGCCCGACCCCGCCGACGACGTGGCCGGCGTGCGCGCCGTGCTGCACGCGCAGCCCGGCGACCTCGCGTTCACGCTGGCGAGCGCACCGACCTCGCCGACCCCGACGCCCTTCGGCCTGCTCTGGCTCGACCCCTCGGCCTTCCTGGTGGTCGACGGCGGCACGGTCGGCAGCAGCGGACGGCGGACGATCGCGCTGCCCGGGCGCGGGACGCTGGGCGCACCGCTCGTCCTGCAGACCGTGCGGCTCGACGCGTCGGGCGCAACGAGCCTCGCGCCGGGCCTGATCGTCACCTACTGACCGCCGCGGCCGCGCAGCGCGTTCCGCGCCGACGCGGCGAGGTCCACGGGACGCAGACCGGCCGGCCCCGTCCGTCGTCAGTCGGTGATCGTTCGCGACGGGAGGTGCGCGGGCAGCCGGTGGTCGCCGGCACGCCCTCCCGCGCTTCGTTTCGTCCGTGCGGCAGCGCGCGGATCTCGATCCCTGCAGCGTGCGCGGAGCGCCGGCGCCGCGTCCGCGCCCGACTACGTCACTGCAGCGACGCCAACCGCCCGAACACGCGGTCGCGGTCCTTGCTCCACAGCACGCCGTCCTCGTACAGCCAGACCGTGGGCAGCCGCCTGATCCCGTACTGCCCCGCGACATCCGAGTGCCAGGACCCGATGTCCACGATCCTCAAGGTCACGTTCGGGTGCTTGCGCGCGAGGGCCTCCAACTGAGGCCCCACCACCTGGCACGCCCCTCAAAAGCCGGCGGTGAACTCGACGATCGTCAGCCCGCGCGGCGCGACGTGCGCGTCGATGTCGACCTTCCCGCCGGTCGAGATCGTCGCGACGACGGCAGTGGTGCCGGCCTCGGTACTGCGCCCGCGCGACGTCTTCCCCTGCTCATGGACCACGACGACGCCGACCAGGCCCAGCACCAGGAGGACGGCGGTGACGAGCAGTACTCGCATGCGGCGGAGATCGGCGCGCCGCCTCCCACCGGTCCACGCCGCCGCGCAAGGAGCCATGGCAGCGGGCGCGCGGGTCCGTGCCCCGGCATGGCGCGTGCACGCCCTCCGGTATGAAGTCCAGACGCAAACGTGAGCTGATCGACACCGGCACGGACAAGCGCTACGTGCGCCGCGACGAGCAGGGCCGGTTCGACGAGGTCGAGGACCAGGGCAGGTCGCTGTCGCAAGACCGGCGCCGCGAAGCCGAGTACCCGAGCGAACCCGGGCACGGCGACCGGGGCGACCGTGACGCGAAGGGCAAGCCGTAGCCGCCGTTGCGGAGCGCGGCGGTTGCCGGTGCGGCCTGCGGACTGCCTGCGCCGCGAGTCCGTGGTTCGTCAGGGGATCCGTCCGTTCCCCGGGCAGATCGCGCTGCAGGACCTGCGCACCGACCGCGCTCCTGCACCTTGCCGCCTTCCTTCCCGGGCCGCGTTCCGCGCGAAGGCGCAGCCCTTGTCGCCCGCCGCCCGCGCGCGTCGTCTTCTCCCGTCATGCGCACCCTGACCTCCCTGCCGCCGTGCCTCATCGCGCTGCTCACGCCTCCCGGCCTCGCGCAGGCGATCGAGGATGTCGTCGTCGTCGAGCGACGCGAGGACATCGCGGCGCGCAACGCCGCGCGGGACCTGCTCGGAGCAACCACGATCACCGTGCGCGGTCCGCTCACCGTGCGCGACCTCGGCCGCGTGCTGGCGCAGGCGTGCGGCGGCCGGCTGAACTTCGTGTTCGTCGGGCGCGTGACGAAGGCCGCGGACGTCCCCCCGCTGGAGATCGACCTCGTGCGCGCGACTCCGATGCAGGTGCTCGCGCTGGTCCGCGACCACTGGAAGCTCCAACCGGTGTGGCGCGCCGGGATGGTGTGCCTGGTGCCCGAGGACGAGGTCGAGGAAGCGACGTGGCTGCAGGTCTACGACGTGCGCGCCGAGACCATGCCCCTGCGCGACTTCCCGGGACCGGTGCTGCGCCTGCCGGCGCCGGGCGAGGAGACGGATGTGACGACCGGAGAGGAAGAGCCTCGCACGACGGTCAGCGGCTTCACCGCGGACCAGCTCGTCGCATTGGTGCGCGAACACGCGACGGACGCGAACTGGGAAGGCGATCGCGTGTCGATCTCCGCGCAGGGCGGGATCCTCGCGGTGCGCCAGACCGAGCGGGGACACCGCGCGGTGCGGCGCGCGCTCGCTGCACTCGGCATCGCGGCCGCGGCGCCGGGACGCGTGCGCACGCCGCAACGTCCCGACGGCCGCGAGCGGACGCCGGCGCGCCCGGCACCCGGCGCCGACCGGGGCCGGCCGCAGAAGGACCGCGGCGCGCCGCGCGCGCGGCGCGTCACCAGCCCAGAAGCCCCCTGACCAACTCCGGCCGGGTCAACCAGAGCGCGTCGGCGAGACCGAGGCTCAGGTTGCCGGCCGCATGGAGCAGCGTGGGGGCGACGAGCGATCCGGTGCGCTGCCACGACCAGGCGAACAGCCAGCCGGCGAGCAGGTGGTTCGGCGCGGTCACGCCGCCGTGCGCGATCCAGTGGTAGAGCCAGAACAGCACGCCGGAGAGGACGATCGCCGCGCGCGCGCCGAACGCCTCGCGCAGGCGCGGCTGCACCACGCCGCGGTAGATCCACTCCTCCGCGAGCGGCGCCCACACCACCGCGAGCCAGAACCAATCGCCGAAGTCCGCGACGTCGTGCACGTTCCGCGGCTGCAGCTCGAACCGGAACCCGCCGATGCGGATGACGGCGACCGCGAGCACGAGCACGACCACCACCACGGCCGCGCACACCGCGGCGACCCGTGCGAAGTGCCGCAGCGACGCGCGCCACGCGCCCCACCCGAACGGCGAAGGCGCCGTGACCCTCACGCGGCGTTCGACGAGCAGCAGGGCCGCGACCGCCCCCGCGTGCCAGACGTAGCCGACCGGAGCGAACAGGAGAGCCCAGTCGGTCGCGACGAACGCGAGGGCGAACAGCACGGCAAGGGTTCGGGGGTCGGGCGGCGCGGGCATGTGGTCCGCGCGACCGTCGTGGGACGGGCGCCGCGAAGCAAGGTCGCTCCGCGCGGGTACGCTCCGGCGTGGTCCCCGGCGTCGGCGCACCGCGAGCCGACGGTCGATCCGCCGCGGCGTGCCGCAGCGCACACCAGCCCGCCCGGCGCGACCAGCGGTAGCATCGCCCGCGGATCTGCCATGCGCCTCCTCACCCTCGTCGTCTTCTTCCTCTCGTCGCTGGCAGCGCAGGCCGACCGGGTGGTCGTCGCGACGCACACGATTGGCCCGGCCGCGACCGCGCTGTTCGACGTCGACCTCGCGTCCGGCAGCATCGCCCCGATCGGCCGGTTCCCGCTCGACCACCTTCCGCCGCTCGCGGTCGAGATCGACGCGGTGAACCGCGACGTCATCGTCGCGCTCGCCGACCCCACGGGGGCGTCGACGCTCGCGCGCTTGCGTCTGGTCGGCACCACGGTCGCGCAGACCACGGTCCTGGGCCCCGTTCCCGGCATCGTGACCTCGCTCGCGCAGGCGTGGAACGGGCGCCTCGTGACGACCACCGCTGCCGGCGTGTTCGTCACCGAGCGCAACGGCGGCGCCGCCGTGCAGGTCGCCGCGCTGCCGTTCGCGAGCGCGCTGGAGCCGTACTCGATCCACGGCACGCAGGTGCTCGTCGTGCAGTCCGGCGCGCCAGGATTCGACCCGCGCCTGCGCTGGATCGACCTCGCGACCGGACAGACGATCGGCGGCCCGTACGTCTTCGCCGGCCATCGGCCGCTCGGGCTCACCGGGGTCGGCGACCTGCCCACCGGGCTGTCGCGCCAGATCCTGAGCCAGGACGACGGCACCGTGGCGCTGAGCGTGAACTTCACCAATCCGGTGCCGCTCGCACTGCAGCCGTCGCTGCCGCCGGGCGCCACGGTGGCCATGCGCATGCGCGGCTTCGATGGCGTGGCGCTCGGCGGTGCCGCGCACCCCTACCTCAAGTCGTTCGCGTGGCCGTCCGGCACGCAGTGGACGATGCTCGCGGGCCCGCTGCCCGGCGACCCGGTCGACTTCGCGTTCCGGCCGGCGGCCGCGGCCAAGGTCGTGCGCTTCGCCGATCCGTGCGACTCGATGTTCCTCGACCCCGACCCCGCGGGCGGTCCGCCGCGGATCGGCAACCCGGGGTTCGCGCTGCGCCTGCAGCACGGCGCGGGCGCGAGCGCGGCGCTCCTCGTCGTGGGCGCGAGCGACCGGCAGGCGTTCACGCTGCCCCTGCCGGCGCCGCTGCCGGGCGGGTGCCGGCTGCAGGTGAGCCCCGACGTCGTGCTGGCGACGACCACCGATCCGTTCGGGACGGCGACGGTGCCGCTCGGCGTGCCCGCCTCGCCGACGCTGGCCGGCGGCATCGTGTTCGCCCAGTGGCTGCAGCCCGCCGCCTCGGGCATCGCCGCGAGCAACGCGGGCGCGGTGTGGCTCGACTTCTGAGCCCGCCCGCTACTGCTTGCGCAGGTCCGCGTCGGTGACGATCGCCGAGCGCCCGATGTTGGACGCATCGACCGCGCCGATCAGCTTGACCATCGTCGCGTGCAGGGCGGCGCCCAGCAGCGCGCGCGGGCTCGGCGGCCGGAAGTCCGGCGAGCTGAGCGCCTGCTCGACGAACGGCCGCTCGAACAGGACCTTGCGCTGCCCGTCGACCTCCGGCCCGAGCACCTGGACGTGCAGGGCGAGGTGGGTCAGCGAGCGCCGCCCGTAGAGCTGCTCCTGCAGGCCGCCCTCGAAGGCGCGCAGGATCGGCTTCACGACCAGCGCGTCGGGCCGCGGTGCGTCGAGGACCTCGCCGAACACGCCGGAGGCGCGCAGCTCGTCGCACAGGATCTCGTGCACCATCACCGGCACGGGGCGTTCCCAGTCGCGGTCGGCCAGGTAGGTGGTCGGGAACTCGCGGCTGTCCGGCGGCGGCGTGCGCTCGTCGACCACCGGCGCGACGAACGCCGCGCGGTCGGCCGGCGCGGCGGCGACGTAGCCGGTCGGACGATAGAGGTTCTCGTTGTGCCGCAGATCCATGCGCGGCGGGGTGTTGCAGGCCGCGAGTGCGGCCGGCAGGAGCGAGAGGCACGCGAGGCGAGGCATGCGCGCATCTTCACGGCGCGCGGTGCGCAGGCAAACGACGATTCCTTCGCCGGTCACGCAGGCTGGTCCGGCCTCGACGAACGGCGCTGCCCCGGCCCGCCGCCGCGCGCGCCGTGGGTGCCTCCGCGGAATGCGACGCGCGGACCTGCAGGACCGAGTCCCCTGCCGGCCGGGACCGGGACGGGCTGCGGCGCGCGCCGCACGGATGCTCGGCGCAACCGGACTTCCGCGGCCGGCGCGATGCTCCGCGTCCGCCCCGCGCGCGCGGTCGCTACCGCTCGCCCAGCGGGGCGAGCAGCGCCGTGGTGTCGCTCGGGCCCAGCTCGATGACGATGCGCGGCACCCGCCGGTGGACGACCCACGCCTGGCGACGTTCGCCGCCCTCCTTGCCGCGGTCGTGCAGCACGAGGGTCGCGCTGGCGCCGCTCGCACCGCGGACCTCGATCTCCACCTGGCGCGCCGCGGCCAGCTCGTTGGCGACCGCCGGATCCTGGCCGTCGAACACGCGACGGCCGCGCAGGCCCGCCAGGATCTCCAGCAGGTCGGCGGCCTGGTCGGTCACGTCGGCGCCGCCCGCGTTGCGCCACGTGCCCTGATCGCGGGTGAGCACGGCGCGCTCCTCGCCCTGCACGCGGTAGCGGATCGTCGCCGCGTCGCTCGGCAGGTTGGTCGCCGCCGACCGCGTCGCGTAGTTCTGCCATGAGCGGCGCAGCACGTCGACCGCGCTCCGCTCGACCTTGGCGACGAACGGCTCGTCGTCGCGCTTGACGTAGGTGTGTTCGCCCTCGTCGCGGCCGAAGTGCAGGACGGTCGCGGCGGTCTCGTGCAGGCGCGGATGCAGCGACACGGTCAGGAACCCGCGGTCGAGCCCGAACCGTCCCAGCTCGCCCGGCTCGCCGTCGACGAAATCGACGACGCGCAGGCGCTCGGTGGCGACCAGGAGATCGTTGACCGCGGCGGCATCGGTGTCGACGTCGACCGGCCAGAACATGCGCATCGCGTCGCCAGCGGCACGGCGGAGCTGGATGCGCTCCCCTTGCCCCTGCCCCGGGTCGATCTCGATCCGCACGATGTCCTGCGGGGGCATCGGCACCAGCACGCGGTTGCGCAACTCGGCGACCGCGACGCGGAACGTGCGGTCGTAGCGCACCGCTTCGATCGTGAAGTTCACGTCGCGCGGCTCCTGCCGGCCGATGATCCCCTGCGGTGTCTGCCAGATCGTCAACTTCTCGACGCCCTG
>DATGPD010000026.1:0-7138 GCA_035305285.1 Planctomycetota bacterium | reverse complement strand
CAGCGCAGGACCACCATGCAGACACCGCGCGTTCCCGACGGTGCCGGGTTCACCCGGCGGTCCTTCCTCAAAGGCGCCTCCGTCGCCGCCGTCACCGGCGGCGCCGCGGCGCAGGCGATCGCGCCGCCCACCGAGCGGGTCGTCCGCTTCGGGCCCGGGCTGCACGAGCTGACGCTGAAGATCAACGGCGAGGCGCGCAAGGTCAGGGTCGAACCGCGCACGACGCTGCTCGACGCGCTGCGTGACCGCCTCGACCTCACCGGCAGCAAGAAGATCTGCGACCGCGGCGCGTGCGGCGGCTGCACCGTGCTGCTCGACGGCGAGCCGGTCAACGCGTGCATGATGCTCGCGTTCGACGCCGAGGGCCACGAGGTGGAGACCATCGAAGGCCTCGCCGACGGCGACGACCTGCACCCGCTGCAGCGCGCGTTCCTCGAGTGCGACGCGCTGCAGTGCGGGTTCTGCACGCCGGGCATGGTGATGAGCGGCGTCGCGTGCCTGCGCGCCGGCCAGGCGACGTCGCGCGAGAGGATCGCCGAGTGCGTCTCCGGCAACCTGTGCCGGTGCGGCACCTACACGCGGGTGGTCGACGCGATCGAACTGGCGGCGCGGCGCGGAGGTGGGCGATGAGCGCGCCGCACGACGTGAAGGTCGGGTTCGCCGGCGACGCGAAGGTGCTCCAGGTTCAGCTCCCCCCGGGTGACGTCCCCCCCTGGGACCTCGACAAGGAGTTCTCGGTCGTCGGCACCGCGATGGACCGCCTCGACGGCGTCGCCAAGGTGACCGGCAGGGCGCGCTACACGTTCGACGTCAACCTGCCCGGGATGCTGTACGGGCTGCTCGTGCGCTCGACGATCGCGCGCGGGCGGATCAAGAGCGTCGACACGAGCGAGGCCGCGAAGGCGCCCGGCGTCGTCGCGGTGCTGCGCACCAAGGACGACGGCCACCGCGTGCGCTTCGTCGGCGACGACGTCGTCGCGCTCGCCGCCGAGACCCTCGACCAGGCGCGCGACGCGGCCGAACTGGTGCGCATCGAGTACGACGTCGAGGAGCACGTCACCGACTTCCGCAAGGCGGAGGGCGCGCCGCGCCTCGACGGCGACGGCCAGATCGTCGACCCGTGGCCGGAGAGCGCCGACATCGAGGCCGGCCTCGCCGCCGGCAAGGCGCGCGTCGAGGCGACGTGGTCGTGCGAGGTGCAGACCCACTCCGCGCTGGAATCGCACGGCACGGTCGCGTGGTGGAAGCCGGACGAAGGCGTCCTCGAAGTGTGGTCGTCGACCCAGGCGGTCAGCGGCACGCAGCAGGCGTTCGCCGCCGCCGCCAAGGTGCCGCAGAACAAGGTGCGCGTGCATGCCGAGTACGTCGGCGGCGGCTTCGGCGCCAAGTTCCCGCCGGGCGCGGAAGGGCTCAACGCGGTGCGCCTGTCGATGGCGACCGGACGGCCGGTGAAGCTGATGCTCGACCGCTACGAGGAGCACACCTGCGCCGGCAACCGGCCGTCGGCGATCATGCAGATCCGCGCGGCGGCCGACGAGTCCGGCAAGCTGACCGCTTGGGACTACCGCAGCTTCGGCGGCCCCGGCTACTCCGGCCAGCAGGGTGGCACGAGCTGGCCGACCTACTACGTCGCGCACCTGCCGCGCGGCGCGCGGCGTACCGCGCACAAGGACCTCGCGACCGACACCGACGCCGGCCGCGCGATGCGCGCGCCGGGCAGGCCGCAGGGGTTCTTCGCCGCCGAGGGCGCGCTCGACGAGCTGGCCGTGCAGCTCGGCATGGACCCGCTCGACCTGCGCCTCGCCAACGATCCGTCCCCGCTGCGCCGCTACGAGTGGCAGCTCGGCGCCGAGCGCTTCGGATGGAAGGAGCGCCGCAACCCCGAGCCCGGCAAGCCGCGCGACCCCTCGCGTCCGTGGTTGCTGCAGGGCGCGGGCCTGGCGAGCGCCACCTGGGGCCAGCTCGGCGGCGGCTCGTGGAAGGTCACCTGCCGCATCCACCAGGACGGCACGGTCGAGGTCCGCAACGCCGCGCAGGACATCGGCACCGGGTTGAAGACCGTACTCGCCGCGATCGTCGCGGAGGAGCTGGGCGTGCCGCTCTCGCGCGTGCGCGCGACGACCGGCGACACGATCGACCCGGCCGGTCCCGCGAGCGGCGGCTCGACCACGACGCCGAGCCTCGCGCCCGCCGCGCGGCTCGCCGCGGCGCGCGCCAGGCAGAAGCTGGTCGAACGCGTCGCCGCCGCGCTCGGCGTCGACGCCGCGCAGCTCGGCTACGAGCAAGGCCACTTCCGCATCGACGGCCAGCGCAAGCTCAGCTTCGTCGACGCGTGCCGCCGGATCGGCCCCGAACCCATCGAGGAGCAGGGCGAGCGCTTCCGCAACTACGCCGCGTACCAGGACCACGTGTGCGGCTGCCAGTTCGCCGAGGTGGAGGTCGACGCGCGCACCGGGCTCGTGCGCGTCACGCGCATGCTCGCGGTGCAGGACACTGGGCTCGTGCTCGCCAAGAAGCTCGCCGAGAGCCAGGTCCTCGGCGCGCTCATCCAGGGGATCAGCTACGCGCTGCACGAGCGGCGCGTGCTCGACCACCGCTTCGGCCGCATGCTGAACGGCGACTTCAACTACTACAAGATCGCCGGGTCGGTCGACACGCCGGTGCTCGACGTCGTGCTCGTGCCGGTCGCCAACGGCGGCAACAACGTCGGTGCCGCCGGGCTCGGCGAACCGCCGGCGACCGCGCCCGCCGCCGCGATCCACAACGCGGTCGCCAACGCGCTCGGCGTGCCGGTGCGCGCGTTGCCGATCACCCCCGACCGCGTGCTGAAGGCGCTCGCCACGAAGGCGCGCGCCGCCGAGTCCAAGAAGGAGGGCGACTGAGGTGAAGCCGTTCGAGATCGTCCGCGCCGAGGGAATCGCCGCCACGAGCAAGGCGGCCGGGGCCACGCCCGGTGCGGTGTTCAAGGCCGCCGGCATCGACCTGCTCGACCGGATGAAGGAGCGTCAGTTCCAGCCGCCGGCGCTGGTCGACCTGCTGCGCCTGCGCTCCGAGCTGGCGGCGGTGAAGGTCGAGCCCGACGGCGGGATCGCCATCGGCGCGCTGGTGACGCTCGCCGGGCTCGCCGCGGCGCCGGAGCTCGCCGACCCGGCGTTCGCCGGATTGCGCGAGGCAGCCGGGATCGCGGCGACGCCGCAGATCCGCAGCCGCGCCACCGTCGCCGGCAACCTGCTGCAGCAGGCGCGCTGCTGGTACCTGCGCAGCGCCGCGTTCCCGTGCGCGCACAAGGGCGGCGAGACCTGCTTCGCGATGTACGGCGAGAACCGCTACCACTCGGTGCTCGCCTATGACGACTGCGTACGCGTCCACCCGAGCAACATCGCGCCGCCGCTCCTCACCCTCGGCGCGGAGGTCACCGTGCAGCGCGGCGACGCGGTGCGGCGGATCAAGCTCGCGGAGTTGTGGCCGGAGCGGCCGACCGCGGCCGCGCCCGACCACACCCTCGCGCCGGACGAGATCGTCACCTGGATCCACCTGCCGAAGCCCGCGGCCGGCAGCCGCGGCGCGTACTGCGAATCGCGCGAGAAGCTGAGCTTCGACTGGGCGACCACCGCGGCGGCGGCGTTCGCGACGCTCGCCGACGGCAAGGTGGTCGACGCGCGCCTGTGCCTCGGGGCGGTGGCGCCGGGGCCGGTGCCCGTGCCGGCGGCGACCGAGATGCTCGCGGGCAAGGTGCCGACCGCGGCGCTGTGCGACGAGGTCGCGGCGGCGGCGTTCGCCGGCGCCAAGCCGCTCTACCACAACGCGTACAAGGTGCCGACCGGCACGGCGATCGCCGCGCGCGCACTGCGCCTCGCGTTCGGCATCGAGGACTGACGAGGGCGACCATGGACGACAAGCGCACCCACCGCGACCTGCTGCCGAAGGACGTGTGCCCGTCCTTCGTGATGAAGCACATCCTCACCGCGTCGCTCGACGAGGTCGTGTTCGACGAACGCACCCACCCGGGCGACGGCTACGCGTGGTGCCTCAAGACGTGCCGCGACGTGGGCCCGGACGACGAGCTGGTACGGGCGCAGTCCTGCCGCCCCGGGCGCGCGTGCTTCGACGGACCGGAGGCGTGACCGGCCGCTGCACGCGCTCGGGCCTGACCGCGAGCGGATCGCACGCGTGGTGAAGGCGCGCGCGCGGTCCCGGTCCCTGCTCCGTTCCGCGGGCGGCGCAGGCCCGGTTCGCGCCCGCCTTCCGCTTCCCGAGCCTCCGCGCGCCGCCGCTTGACCGCGCCAACCGTGGCTCCCGCCGGATGGCGGCGCATCGCCGCCGACCACGCGAAGGCGCTGACCCTGCTCGCGACGGCGCTGGTCGCGGCCGTCGTCGCGCTCCCGATCCTGGTCTTCCCGCAGCTCGACCCCGACGACTACCGCTACCTCGACCTCGTCCGCCGGCTGCGCGCGGGCTCGGTGGACTGGCTGTCGGCGTCGATCGTCGAGAACCGCTGGGACCACCTGTGGTGGGTCGACAGCGAGGCCGTCGTCCGCTTCTTCCGCCCCGCGCTGATGCTCAGCTACCTCGGCGACGACCTGCTGCACGGCGGGCACGCGCGCGGCCTGCTGCTCACCAACGCGTTGCTGTACATCGCGACGTGCCTGGTCGTCGCGGTGCTCCTGCGGCGGCTGCTGCCGCCGTTCTCCGCGGTGCTGGGCAGCGTGCTGTTCGCCGCGTTCGCCGCGCACGCCGAGACGATCTGGTACGTGGCCGGGCGCAACGAGACGCTCGCCGCGCTCGGGTTCCTCGGCGGACTGTGCCTGCACGCCGCGCCCGGCCGCGCCCGCCGCCTGGCGCCGGCGTGCTACGCCTTCGCGCTCACCGCGAAGGAGCTGACCCTGCCGCTGCCGGTGCTCGCGCTCGCTTACGACCGCTTCGTGGCCGGGCGCGCGCCGACGCTGCTCGGCTGCCTGCGCGCGGCACCCGCGCTGTGGGCCGGTTACGCCGCGATCGCGCTGCTCTACCTCGCGCTGCGCCAGGGCGTCATCGCCGCAGCCGGCGGCAGCGACCTCGTGTACCCGTACTTCGTCGCGCCGGGCCGGCCCGACTTCGCGCTGCACGTCTGGCACCAGCTCCGCTCGTACGGCGAGAACCTGCTGCTCGGCGCGGTGACCCCGCCCTTCCTGCGCGCCGACCAGGTCGCGGCGCACACGAGCGCGCTCGGCGGCGTGCTCGTGTGCGTCCTCCCCGTCGCCGTGTTCGCGCTGCTGCGCCGCGACGCGCGCGCGTGGTGGTTCGCCGCGCTCGCGTTCTGCACGTGGCTGCCGACCAGCGTCGTCTACGTCAGCGAGCGCTACGCCTTCCTGCCGTCGTTCGCGGTCGCCGGCATCGCCGGCCTGTGCGTCGCGCGCCTGGCCGCCGTGCGTGCCGGCGCACTGCGCCTGTCCGCGCCGGCGGCGGCGGTGGTGCTGCTGTGGACGGCGCACCAGGCCTCGGTCCTGCACCGCAAGAACCGGGTGATCAGCCAGACGCCGCACGGCGCGGTCGCGGTGCACGAGCACCTCGCGGGGCTGCGCGACCGGATCCCTCCGGACAGGCCGATCTACGTGCTCGGCCTGCCGCTCGACGTGTTCGGCGCGCAATTCCTGCACCACCTCGCGCGCGTCGCGCTCGATGACCCGCGGCGCGAATGCCACGTGCTCACCGTGCTCCCCGACCCGCACGACTGGCCGCAGGTGCAGTCGACCGCGGTGCGCAAGGTCGCCCCGGACGCGATCGAAGTGCGCGGAACGCCGGCGCTCATGCTGCACTCGCGCTGGCAGTTCCCGTGGACCGGCCTCGCTGCCGGGACCGAGATCGCGCGCGCACGCACCGGCTGCCGCGTGCGCATCCTCGAGGGCGAGCCGACCCGATGCACGGCGGTGCGCTTCACCCTGCCGCGTCCGGTCGACGAGTGCGTGTTCCTGCGCTTCACGCTGCTCGCCAGCTCGGTGCCGATGCCGCACGGAGCCCTGGTCCGGCACGGCAGCCTCGACATCATCAAGCCGTGACGGCACGGCGCCGGCGGCACTGCAACCCCGGTGCCCGCGCCGCGCTGCATGGCAGCCGCCACGCCCGCTCGCGATGACGCTCGGCTCGCTCCGTGCGGCGGGAAGTTGGGAGCACGGTGCGCCGGCCAGCACGGAAAACCGGCGCGCGAGGCCCGCGTTCGATTCGCGCAGCCCGCCGCTGCACGTAAGCCCCAAAGGAGCTGTCCAGATGAAGATCCTGCCGTGGCGTCGCGAGGACGCCTTCCCCACCCAGAGCCTCGCATCCTGGATCCAGCGCTTCTTCGACGAAGACGGCTGGTTCAACGCCCCGTTCGCCAGCCGACTGCCGGCGACCTTCACCAGCGCCAACATCCCCCCGGTCGACGTCGCCGAGACCGAGCAGGCGATCACGGTCAACGTCGAGTTGCCCGGCCTCGACGAGAAGGACATCGACGTGACCTTCCAGGGCAACCAGTTGACCATCCGCGCCGAACGGAAGTTCGAAGAGGAGAAGAAGGACACCCGCTACCACCGCGTCGAGCGGCAGTACGGCACCTTCACGCGCACGCTGCCGATGCCGGACAACCTCAAGAGCGACGCGATCGACGCGCGCTACAAGAACGGCGTGCTGACCATCACCATCCCGAAGGTCGAGCCGACGCCCGCGGCGAAGGTGAAGGTGCGCGCCGGCTGAACCGCGCGGCGCGGCGGCCGGCCGGAGCGCTCCCCGCCGCTGCGCACGATGACCGACGTTCGCCGGCTCCGTGCCGTGCGGGCCGGCCGCAGCGCCGCGGGCCCTGGGTCGGTCGCGCGCGTACCGAGGGCAGGCGCGTCCGGGACGAGCCATGAAACTCCGCGTCCTCGCCCTCGACTACGACGGCACGATCGCGGTCGACGGCAAGGTCTCACCCGAGCTGGTCGCCGCGCTGCACCGCGCCCGCGCGCAGGGCGTGGTGCTCGTGCTGGTGACCGGCCGCATCCTCGACGACCTGCGTGCCCTGTTCGGCGACCTCGGCGTGTTCGACGCGGTGGTCGCCGAGAACGGCGCGGTGCTCGCGATCCCCGGCGCCGGCCGGTCGACCGCGCTCGCGCCGCCGGTTCCGGCGGCGTTCGTCGAGGCGCTG
>DATGPD010000025.1:0-8123 GCA_035305285.1 Planctomycetota bacterium | reverse complement strand
CGACGGTCCGCCGAGCGGCACCCACTCGATCCGCGTCAGCGAAGCGGGCACCGAGACGGCGCCGCTGCCGGCCGACCACACGAGGCCGGACGCGGGACTGCGCGTGAAGCAGATCGAGCCGTCGGTGATCTCCTGCCGGTTGCCGGACGCGCGCGACATCTTGCTCGCCGGCCCGCCGGCCGCCGGGATCATGAACACTTCCTCGTGCGCGGTCGGCCCGGTCCCGTGCCGCTGCGCCCACGCGAGCAGCTTGCCGTCCCGTGAGATCGTCAAGCTGTCCATGTGCACGACGTCGTGCGCCGGACCGCGCCCGGTGAACGCGGTCAGCATTTGTGCCTCGCCGCCGCGCTCGACGTCGAAGCGGAACACGTTGGCGTCCTCCCACACGTTCGCGGCGTCGGTCGTCCGGCGCGCCGTGAAGTACGCCCAGCCGTCGTCCGCGAACCGGAGTTGCATCTCCCGTGCGAACCACGGATCGGTGGTCGTGTCGAGCGCGCCGGTGCGCAGGGCCGGGGCGCCGCCGTGGGAGAACTCGCTGCCGGTGATGTCGCGCAGCGCGACCGTGGAGGCGTGCACGCCGACCAGGTTGTTCACCGTGCCCGCGTCGTCCGAGCGCACGAAGTACCACCATTGCCGGTTGCGCGACCAGAACTGGCCGCGCGTGCGGATGTCGCCGGCGTGCGTGACGCGGAGCAGGCCGCCGGTGAGCAGGTGGTACGCGTAGAGGTCCTGGGCCCCGGGCACCCCGGCGAAGAATGCGAGCACGTCGTCGTTCAGGAACGTCAGCTCGGCGTAGTAGGTGGCACCGCCGACCGTGATCAGGCGCGGCGGAACGCCTTCCCGGCACAGCCAGACGCCGGGATACACGTTCGGTTGGCTGCTCGCGCCGAGTGCGGCGAGCTTCGCGCCGTCGGGTGAGACGGCGCACTTGATGCCGTACGACGAGTCGGTCGCGAGCGAGGGCGTGATCGCGCTCGCGCCGAACTCCGCGATCCCCGTGGGCGACGGGAACGAGCTGAAGTTGTCCACCCGCGGGACGCCCCCGGCGTTGGTCAAGCGGTAGACGTCCATCTCGCCGCGCGCCGCGAGCGGGTCGCCGCCGACGGGGAAGTACGCGGTGCTGCGGTCGAGGGTGACGCGCCAGCTCAGGGGGAAGGCCCAAGCCGGCGGCAGGTTGTTGGCCGCCGTGTTGGGCACGGCGAGCGGCTGCAGCGGCCCCGGCGCGTGCGCCGACGTCCAGAACCAGCCGCCCGTGCCGGCGACCACCAGGAAGTCGGCGGTGAAGAACATGCTGCCGTCGAAATGGCCGCGACCGCGGGCTGTGCGCTGACGTCGACCGCGGGGACGCTGCCATCGGTGTGGAACACCAGCACGCGGTCGGGAACCGCGGGATTGCTGTCGTGCACGATCACCGCGCCCAGGTGGCCGTCATCGGTGAATGCCACGTACGGCTGCAGCACGCTGGGCGGTGTCGGCGCGCCGCCGGTGTCGGTGACGGTAGTACCGGGCACGAGCCGGATGGTGCCGGTCGCTCGGTGGTAGCTGAGCAGGCTGAACTGCCTGGGGTTGGCGGCGTGGCGGACGATCGCGACTTCCCAGCCGTTCGGCAGCGGGATCACCTGGTAGGCGGCGTTGGCCAGGCGCCGGGCCGGTCGGTGCGCCGTGAGCGACTCGATGTCCGAGTTGTGCGGCGTCGCGTTGAACGAACCGGCATGGCCTTCGACGTAGCCTTCCTGGCCGCGGTGCCGGATCGGCTGGAACGCGACGCGCGGCAGCCCGCGCGCGACCGGGGCGCCGGCGGTCGCGTCGTCCACCGACTGCACCTCGAAGTCGCCGGTCGTCGCCGACCCGCCCGTGCCGTGCGCGACGTCGACCGTGCCCACGCCCGCGACGAACCACACCGTCACGTCGTTGTCCGCGAACCACGCGGTGCCGGTGCTCGGCGCGTAGTCGACGGTCTGGACCTCGATCGCCGCGCCGAGGAGCGCGGCGGCGCCGGGAACCGGCAGGTGCTGGACGGTGATCCCGGCCGCGAGCACGCCGTGGTAGAGCTTCGCGAGCACCACGGGCGAGAGCTGCAGCGTGCCGTGCACGTTGGGGACGGGCAGCGGGACTGCGCCCGATGTCGGCGCCGAGAACCACGCCTCGTAGTAGTTCCCGGCGGCCGACGCGGGCGCGAGGACGCCGATGCCGAGCGTGCCGCCGAGCCGGGCCGCGGAAGTGAGCACGACCGAGCGCCCCGTCTGCGCCGCCGCGGGCAGCAGCACCAGGGCGAACACGACGCCGATCCTGGAGAAGGGGGCCACCGAGGTGTGGGAGCAGGCGCCGCGGGGCAGAGCCGGCGCGCGCCTGCGGCACGCCGGACGGGTGCATGGGGCCGTCGCACGCTAACTGGCGCCCCTGCGTCGTCAATCCTGCGGACCGTGCAGACGGTGGTGCGGGGGCCGACGCGCGGCACGAGCACGGACGTCCGATGGCGCGACGTCGCCAAGGCTGCTTCCCGCCCGGCGCCGCCACCGGGAAGAGCACGGAGCCTTCCGTCTTCGCTACCTGCGGCCCGAGGCGTCGGTGTCCGCCCTTCCCGCGTACCGACCGGGGCGCAGGGTGTGGGCGCAGGGTGCAGCCGCCGTGTCCGTGAGGCGTGGCTGTGGCGTGTCTGCACCCGGCGGCGATGGTTGGGAGGGCCTGGTGTGGAAAGAAGTTGACAGGCGGGCCCGCTGCGGCCGGTCGTCGTGCCGTGCGTGGATCGGGCGTGGACGAGCCGCCGCGTCCGTTGCCGCCACGGGGTTCCTCGGCGCGTTTGCACCGCGGCTGCCTGCTTGCTTCACTCGCCGCGCAGCGCTCTGCGCAGCCTCCGGCGCAAGCGGGCCATGTCGTCGCGCTCTCGATGAACCCTTCGCTCCGTCGCGCGCCCGCGCCTCTTGCGGACGCGTCCCTCTCGGTCACTCGTCTTGCCCTCGGGATCCGCGTGCGGGCCGCCGGATCGCCGCGGGGGAGTGCCGAGCGATGAGCTCCGCAGAGATCATCCGCCGGCGCTGGCTGTTCGCGTACGCCGGGTTGATGGTCGTCGGCCTCGTCCTCGGTCTGGTCGGCGAGTGGACGCCGCAGGGGATCATGGTCGGGAGCGTGCCGTATTCCTTCGTGCTCTTCGTGCTGATCCTGCTCGGGATCGGCATGTTCCACGAGCACACGCTGCACGTCGCCACGGCCGGCGCGACCGCCGTGACGCTCTACACCGCGCTCGCGTGTCCCGGCTTCGAGTGGCATCCCGACGCGCCGAGTCTGGCGGCGCACCTCGTGCACGAGGCGGAGCACACCCTCCTCAACCTGGGCGGCCTGCTCCTCGGGTTCGCGCTGCTCGCCGACCACTTCGAGCGCTCGTCGGCGGCGGAGAACCTCGCGCGCTTCCTGCCGCGCGGGCAGACCGCGGCGGCCTTCACCCTGCTCGTGCTGCTGTGGACGATGTCGTCGTTCCTCGACAACATCGCCGCGGCGATGATCGGCGGCGTGCTCGCGACCCGCCTGTTCCAGGCGCGGGTGACGGTCGCCTACCTCGCGGCGATCGTCGCGGCGAGCAACGCGGGCGGCGCGTGGAGCGTGCTCGGCGACACGACGACGACGATGATGTGGATCGAGGGCGTGTCGCCGCTGCAGCTGGTGCATTGCATGCTCGCCGCGGCGGTCGCGCTGGTGTGCTTCGGCCTGCCCGCGGCGCGCCGCCAGGTGCGCGAGCAGCCGATGGTGCGCGACCATGCCGAGCTGCCGCCGCCGGTCGACTGGCTGCGCCTGCTCAACGTGTTCCTCGTGCTCGCCGGCGCGGTGACCACCAACATCCTGCTCGACAAGCCGTTCGTCGGCGTGTGGGCGATGCTACTGCTGGGCAGCCTGTGGCGGGCGCCGCACTGGCGCAGCCTCGTGCCCGCGGCCAAGGGCGCGCTGTTCCTCCTGTCGCTGGTGTGGTGCGCCTCGCTCATGCCGGTGAAGGCGCTGCCCGAGCCGTCGACGGCGACCACGTTTTTCCTCGGCATGGTGTCGTCGGTGTTCGACAACATCCCGCTCACCAAGCTGGCGATCGAGCAGAGCGGTTACGACTGGGGCCTGCTGTCGTTCGCCGTCGGTTTCGGCGGCTCGATGATGTGGTTCGGCTCGAGCGCCGGCGTCGCGATCGCCGCCGCGCACCCGCGCGTGCGGCACACGGGGCGCTACATCGTCGCAGGCTGGCCGATCGCGATCGGCTACACCGCAGGGTTCCTCGCGCTGTATGCGGTCTTCGGCTGGCACCCGACGCCGATCGATCCGCGTTGACGCGCGGCGCGGCTAGCCGCCCGTTGCCAGGCGGTGCGGCTGTCGGCGCGATTGGCGGGGCACCCGGCTGCGGCGTGTGACGGGCAGCCTGCACCGTGAACCCCACCGTCGCGGCGCCAGTCTGACGGGCAGTCAGCGCAGGTCGGGCAGCGCGCGGCCCGGCAGGTACTGGCCGGGCCACGGCTGGTCGACGAAGCCGTACTTGGCCGCGGCGTGCAGCGTGAGGTACGGGTTGCCGAGGTGCGGCCGCGCCATGCAGCACAGGTCGGCGCGACCGGCGGCGAGGATCGTGTTGCAGTGGTCGGAGCCCAGGATCGCGCCGACCGCCATCACCGGGATGCCGACCTCGTGGCGGATCTGCTCGGCGAACGGCACCTGGTACATGCGACCGTAGTCCGGCCGGGCGTCGGCGACGTTGCCGCCGCTCGACACGTCGATCAGGTCGCAGCCGGCGTCGCTCAGCGCGCGCGCGAGGACGACCGTGTCCTCGGGCGTCGTGCCCTCCGGTCCCATCCAGTCGGTCGCCGACACCCGTACGCTGATCGGCTTGTGCGCCGGCCACGCCTTGCGCACCGCGGCGAACACCTCCAGGGGGTAGCGCATGCGCCCGGCGAGGTCGCCGCCGTACTCGTCGGTGCGGCGGTTGCTGAGCGGCGACAGGAACGACGACAGCAGGTAGCCGTGCGCCATGTGCAGCTCGAGGAAGTCGAACCCGGCGGCGTCGGCCATCGCGGTCGCGCGCACGAACGCCTCGCGCACCTCGTCCATATCGCGCCGGGTCATCGCGCGCGGCGCGCGCCAGTGCGGGCGGAACGGGATCGCCGACGGCGCGAGCGTGGTCCAGGCCTCGCCCTCGGGCAGCGGCTGGTCGTCGCCTTCCCAGGGGTGCGCCACCGCGCCCTTGCGTCCGGCGTGCGCGAGCTGGATGCCGATCCGCGCCCTGGTGTGGCGGTGCACGAAGTCGACGATGCGCCGCCACGCGGCGACGTGCTCGTCGCGGTACATGCCGGCGCAGCCGGGCGTGATCCGGCCCTCCGGGGCGACGTTGGTCATCTCCGCGATCACCAGCCCCGCCCCGCCCACCGCGCGGCTGCCGAGGTGCACGAGGTGCCAGTCGTTCGGCGTGCCGTCGACCGCCGAGTACTGGCACATCGGGCTGACGACGATCCGGTTGGCCAGGGTCAGGTCGCGCAGCTTGAACGGGGTGAACACCGGCACCGGCGCCCTGCCGTCCGACTGGCGCGGCGCACCGGCGCGCTCGGCGAACGACTCGCGCACCGCGTCGACCAGCGCCGGGTCGCGCTTGCCCAGGTTGTCCCAGGTGATCCGCTTGCTGCGCGTCATCAGGTTGAAGGTGAACGTCAGTGGATCCTGGCGCAGGTAGCGCGCGGAGTTCTCGAACCACTCCAGGCTGGTCTGCGCCGCGCGCTGCGTCTTGAGGACCTCGACGTAGCGCGCCGCCTCATACGCGGCGAGCGCGCGCGGCACGTCGTCCAGCCCGTGCTGCGCGAACGCCTGGGCGAGCGCGATCGCGTCCTCCATGGCGAGCTTGGTGCCCGAACCGATCGAGAAGTGCGCGGTGTGCGCCGCGTCGCCGAGCAGGACGATGTTGTCGTGGTGCCAGGTCTTGCAGGTGATCGTCGGGAACGTGCGCCACACCGACTTGTTGAGCAGGAGGCGGTGGCCGCGCAGATGGTCGTCGAACAGCTCCTCGCAGAACCGCGCGCTCTGCGCCTCGTCGGCGCGGTCGAGCCCGGCGGCGCGCCAGGTCTCCTCGCGGCACTCGACGATCCAGGTCGACAGGCCGTCGGCGAACGGGTAGGCGTGCACCTGGAACAGGCCCCACTGCGTGTTCTGGAACACGAAGGTGAAGGCGCGCAGATCCTTGTCGGTGCCGAACCAGGCGAACTTGCACTTGCGCCAGTCGAACCGCGGCTGGAACACGTCCTGGTGCGCGGTGCGCACCATGCTGTTGATTCCGTCGCCGGCGACGACGAGCTGCGCGTCGCCCAGCTCGGCGAGCGAATGTACCTCGTGCTCGAAGTGCATGCGCACGCCCAGCGCGCGCGCGCGCTCCTGCAGGATGAGCAGGAGCTGGCGGCGCGCGAGCCCGCAGAAGCCGTGTCCGGTCGAACGCGTGCAGGTGCCGCCGTAGTAGGTCTCGATGTCGTTCCAGTAGCGGAACGAGGCGCGGATCGCGGCGTAGGTCTCGGGGTCGGCGGCTTCGAAGTTACCCAGCGTCTCGTCGGAGAACACGACGCCCCAGCCGAACGTGTCGTCGTGCCGGTTGCGCTCGTACACGTCGACGGCGACCGACGGGTTCGCCTTGCGGATCAGGATCGCGAAGTAGAGCGACGCCGGGCCGCCGCCGACGCACGCGATCCTCATGCGCGCTCCTCGGCCTTCGCCTGCCGGCTCTTGATGACGCGCAGCATCTCGGCGACGTCGCAGACCTTGCAACGCACCTTGCCGCGCGCCTTGCCCAGTTCCTGCTCGTAGCTGTCGAGCGCCTGCCAGTCCTCCCAGGTCACGAACTCGACGCCGCGCTCCCGCAGCAGGCGGGGCATCGCGTCGCGCTCGTCCGCCGGCAGGGCGGGAGCGGTGCGGCCGGTCAGGTCGGCGACCATGGCCTGCACGGTCTCCACCGAGTCGGGACTGTTCGTCCCGATCAGCCCGGTCGGTCCGCGCTTCGCCCAGCCGACGACGTACTGGTTGGCGACGACCGCGCCGCCGGGGCGGTCCAGCACGCGCCCGGCCGCGTTCGGGATCGTGCCGGAGCGCTCGTCGAACGGCACGCCCCGGATCGGCACGCCGCGGTAGCCGACCGCCTTGAGCACGAGCTGCGCCGGGATCTCGCTGAACCGGCCGGTGCCCTTCGGCCGCGGCACGCCCTGGGCGTCGGGGACGAGCTCGCCGTGCTCGACGCGCACGGCGCGAACCCGGCCGCCTTCGCCTAGCAGCTCGACCGGAGCGACGAGGAAGCGGCAGCGCACCTTCTTCGGCTTGTCGCCGGGACCGCGCGCGGCCAGCTCGGCGATCAGCTTGATGTTGCGCTGCGTCGAGCGCGGTTCGTTGGCCGCCCACTGCGCGCTGAGGGGATCGATCGCCGCCTCCTCGGGAGAGATGACCACGTCGACGTCGGGCAGCTCGGCGATCTCTTCCATCTCCTTGGGCGAGAACGCCGCCTGCGCCGGGCCGCGCCGGCCGAGCAGGTACACCTCGCGCACCCGGCTCTTCTGCAGCTCGGCGAGCGCGTAGTCGGCGATGTCGGTGTCGGCGAGCGCGGCCGGGTTCTTGAGGAGGATCCGGGTGACGTCCATCGCCACGTTGCCGTTGCCGACGACCGCCACGGTGTGCGCCGCGGCGAGGTCGAAGCGGCGGTCGCGGAAGTCGGGGTGGCCGTTGTACCAGCCGACGAATTCGGTCGCCGAATGCACGCCGGCGAGGTCTTCGCCGGGCACGCCGAGCTTGCGGTCGCTCTCGTTGCCCACCCCGTAGACGATCTGGTCGTAGTGCGCGACGAGGTCCTCGACTTGCACGTCGCGCCCCAGGGCGACGTTGCCGAAGAAGCGGCAGCGTGGGTCGCGCGCCAGCTCCTCGTAGATGCGGATGACGGACTTGATCTTCTGGTGGTCGGGGGCGACGCCGCCGCGGACGAGGCCGAAGGGAGTCGGCAAGCGGTCGAACAGGTCGACGCGGACGTGCAGGTTCTGCGTCTTGAAGAGCGCTTGGACCGCGTAGAACGACGACGGCCCCGAGCCGATGACGGCGACACGCAGCGGGCGGGACTCGGAGCCGAGGGGGAGTTGAGCCATGGC
>DATGPD010000024.1:0-4165 GCA_035305285.1 Planctomycetota bacterium | reverse complement strand
TCGTGGTCGTGGTCGTGCGCGTGATCCGCTGCGCCCGAAGGCACCCGGCCTTGCCGGCCGACCCACCACCCGGTCGCCACACCCGCCGCGGTGCAGGCCACGGCCAGCGCGACGCTCGTCAGGATGCCCGGCCTCATCGCTCGTCCTCCGCGTGCGCGGCGGCGCACCCCGTGTCGTGCAGCACCCCGGGCGGCTCGGGCAGATCCACCGGCTCGCCGCCCACCGACAGCAGGGGCCGGCCGCACGCGCGTTCGAGGGCGAACCAGGCCGCAAGCCGCTCACGTTCGGCCTCGTGCACGTCGAGGCGCGCTGCCGCGGCGGCGGCGCGCGCCTGCAGCACGTCGAGCGCCGCGCCGGAGCCGGAGGCGAGCGCGCGCTCGGCGAGGTCGACGCTGCGCTCGGCGAGCGGCAGGACGCGCTCGCGCAGCTCGCGGACGCGGTGGTCGGCGAACGCGACCGCCGCGCGCGCCCGCGCCAGCTCGGCGAGCGCGCGGCTGCAGGCCGCTTCGTACTCGACGCGCGCCCGGGCACGCGCCGCCGACGCGCGCGCGACTCCGGCCTGGTTGCGCGCGAACAGCGGCAGCTCGATCCCGACCGGGAGCGTGAGCACGCCGTAGCGCTCGTTCACCTCGCCCTCGTAGCTCGGCGCGAACCCGAGGTCGGGATACTGGGCGGCGACCTCGGCGCGCAGCGCGCGCTCCGCGGCGAGGTAGGCGGCCGCGCCGCGCACGAGCTCGGGGTGGTGGCCGGGCAGCTCGGCCTGCAGGTCGGCGAGGGCCGGCAGTTCGCCCGGATCCGGCACGTCGCCGGGCTCCATCGAGGCGAGCAGGCCGGCGTCGACGTCGACCAGCGCGGCGAGCGCGGCGACCGCGCCTGCGACGTCTTGCTCGGCCGCGGCGAGGTCGCTCGCCGCGCGCGCGTGCGCCAGCGCGAGCAGCGCGACCTCCGCACCGCCCGCACCCCCGGCGTCGACCAGCCGACGGGCCGCCTCGTGCGCGCGCGCCGCCGACTCGACCAGCTCGGCCTGCAGCGCGCGGCGCGCACGCGCCAGCGCCACCTCGCACCAGCGCGCGCGCAGCTCGAGCCACGCGTCGCGGAACGCGAGGACGGCGTCGACGCGGGCGACCTCGGCGGCGGCGACGAGCTGTTCGTGGCGCGCCTCGCGTGCGCCGGCGAGCGGGATGGTGAGGCCGAGTGCCGCGAACGGGACGATCGCGCGACGCACGATGTCCGGGCCGATGCCGAACGACGGCCCGAGCGACAGTTCGGGGTTCGGCAGCGGCACGCCGGCGCGCGCCTCGGCGAGCGCTTCTTCGTACGCCGCGACGCTCGCGCGGACGCGCGGGTTGCGCTCGCGCAGCCAGCGGACGGCGTGCGCGAGGTCGAGCGCGCCTTCGGGCGGCGGCGGCGCCGCGCGTGCCGCCGCCGCAGCCGCGAGGGTCTGCTCGGGTTCGAGCGGCTCGGCTTCGTACGAGGCGAAGCCGCAGCCGGCGCAGAGAGCGAGCGCGGCCAGCGGCCGCACGCTGTGCAGAGTGGTCATTCGCAGGAACTCGCCGCTTCGTGCCGAGCGTCCGGCGCGCGAGCGGAACGCGCGTCGGGCGGTGCAGGGCGACGGCGCCCTGCCGCCTGCCGAGCGGGCGCTCAGACGAGCAGGACGACGGAGCGGCGGAGCGCAGTGCGGCGGTCCGGTCCGGGGCGCGCCTCGACCGGCGCGGGCGGCGGCGTGCGCGGCGGCGGCGCGACGGCGACGTGGTGCGCGGGCGCGAGCGCGAGTGCGAGCGCGCCGAGGTCGGGCACGAGGTCGGGCGACCGGTCGTCGCGGAAGTCCGGCACCGCGATGCTGACGTCGCTGCACGGCTCGTCGTCGTGGTCGCCGCACGGGCAGCCGTGGTCGAGGTCGACGACGATGCCGACGTGGTCGGCGGCGAAGCACACGTTCAGGCCGGCCGCGGGCAGGAGCAGCAGCACGCAGCACGCGAGCCACACGAAGGCCCGTCTCCGTCGCACGGTCTGCAGCACGTTGCGCATCGGACTTCGACGAAGGTAGATGTCGGCATCCGGCGGAGCAACTCTTCACCGCGCCTCGCCGCGGGGGAGGCCCGGCAGGCGGCGGCGGACGCATGCCGCGCGCGGCCGGGCGCGGCAAACTGCGCTGCATGCCGACCCCCGCGCTGTCGATCACCGTGCTCGGCTCGGGGACCGCGGTCCCCGAGCCCGACCGCTTCCCGGCCGGCTACCTCGTGCGCGGCGGCGGTGCGACGGTGCTGGTCGACTGCGGACCGGGAATCCTGCGCCGGCTCGCGCAGGCGAAGGTCGGCCTGGAGGACATCGGCGCGATCCTGCTCACCCACTTCCACACCGACCACACCGCCGACCTCGCCGCCTTCCTGTTCGCGCTGCGCAACCCGCGCTACCGCGGGCGCGCGCCGCTGCTCCTGCTCGGTGCGCGCGGCCTCGAGGAGTGGCTCGCCCACCTGACCGCCGCGTGGCCGTGGCTGCGCCCGCGCGGCGACGACTACGTGCTCGAGGTGCGCGAGATCGAACCGGGCGAGCACCGCATCGCCGACCTCGCGGTCGGCGCGTTCCCCGTGAATCACACCGCCCACAGCCTCGCCTATCGCCTGTCGGCCGGCGGGGCGGTCGCGACCCTCAGCGGCGACGCGGACGAAGGCGCGGGGCTGGTCGACGCGGCGCGCGCCGCCGACCTGTTCGTGTGCGACTCCGCGTTCCCCGACGCGCTCTACCAGCCGGGTCACCTCACTCCCGGGCGCGCGGGCGCGATCGCCGCGCAGGCGGGCGCGCGCACGCTGTGCCTCACCCACTTCTATCCCGAGTGCCGCGGCGTGGACCTCATGGCGCAGGCGCGCGCGACCTTCGCCGGCCGCGTCGTACTCGCGCAGGACCTGCTGCGCTTCGATCTGGCGGGCCGTTGACCGAGGGCGGGGTCGGGTGCGCTCCGGCTGCGCGCGCCGCGCACCGTCGCGCCCCGGACAGGGCACCCGCGCACGACCTGCCACCGTGCCCGCAAGCACTGTGGCGGCCGGCAATGCGCGCCCGCCCGGATGTGTGCGGGCGCTCACCTTTACGAACCCCCGACCAGCGGCTAAGAAGCCGCCCCCACGGAAAGCCCGCCGCGCCGGCGCAGCGGCGGCGGCGAGGCCCGGGACCGACCTGCCATGTCCACGCAACAAGCCCAGAAGTTCTCGTTCCAGGCCGAGGTCAACGAGGTCCTCTCGATCGTCGTCAACTCGCTGTACAGCCACAAAGAGATCTTCCTGCGCGAGCTGATCAGCAACGCGAGCGACGCCCTCGACCACCTGTCGTTCCGCGCGCTGACCGACCACGCGCTGCTCGGCGACGACCGCGACCTGCGCATCGAGCTGATCCCCGACAAGCAGGCGCGCACGCTGACCGTGCGCGACAACGGCGTCGGGATGACGCGGGACGAGCTGATCGAGAACCTCGGCACGATCGCCCGGTCGGGCAGCAAGAAGCTGATGCAGTCGCTCGCCGCCGAGCAGAAGAAAGACGTGTCGCTGATCGGCCAGTTCGGCGTCGGCTTCTACTCGGCCTATCTGGTCGCCGACCACGTGACCGTGGTGTCGCGCGCCGCGGGCAGCACCGAGGCGTGGAAGTGGAGCAGCGCGGCGAAGGGCGAGTTCGAGGTCGAGCCGGCGACGCGGGAGGGGCGCGGCACCGACGTCGTGCTCCACCTGCGCGAGGACGAGACCGAATTCCTCGACGAGTGGCGCCTGAAGGGTCTGGTGCGCAAGTACTCGGACTACGTGCGGCACCCGATCAGGCTGCAGGTGACGCGGAAGGGCAAGGAAGGCGAACCGGAGAAGACCGAGTTCGAGACGGTGAACTCGGCGCGCGCGCTGTGGGCCCGGCCGAAGAACGAGATCTCCGACGAGCAGTACGAGGAGTTCTACAAGCACGTCAGCCACGACTGGGAGCGGCCGCTCGCCTGGACGCACTTCAAGGTCGAGGGCACGCAGGAGCTGACCGGCCTGCTGTTCATCCCGCGCCGTCCGCCGATCGACCTGTTCGACCGCAAGCGCAAGGGGCTGCGCCTGTTCGTCAAGCGGGTGTTCATCATGGAGGACTGCGAGGAGATCCTGCCCGAGTGGCTGCGCTTCATGGTCGGCGTGGTCGACAGCGAGGA
>DATGPD010000023.1:0-2279 GCA_035305285.1 Planctomycetota bacterium | reverse complement strand
GTCCAAGTCCAGTTCGTGATCGTGACCGAGGACGCGCAGGCCTTCCTCGACGGCGCGCTCGGTCCGTCCTCCCCGATCACCTACACGTCGCAGCCCCCTGCCGAGGTCCTGGAGGAGGACAAGGTGATCGAACGCTTCCCCCTCGGCGTGCGCCGTGAAGACGTGAAGATCGTCCCGGTGGAGAACGTGTTCGCGCAGTAGGCGCGCGCGACCTCCGCACGCGCGCGGGGCGGAGAAGAATGGCTGGTCGCATGACCAAGGCGCGACCCGCTCGGCAGCCCCGCTCGAATCGCCATGCGCGTTCCCTCGCAGGGCGACGGATTCGCCGACCGAAGCGCGAGCTTCGCTCGCGCTTCGGTCGAGAAGAATCCTGGTCGGGTAACCACGGCGCGCCAGGCGCGCCGTGGTTACCCGACCAGGATTCGAACCTGGACTAGCAGGACCAAAACCTGCTGTGCTACCGTTACACCATCGGGTAGCGCGCGGGGGCGCCGACGGGGGTCGGGCCCCCACGAAGTGGTTTCGGAGCAAGGATTCGAACCTTGACTAACGGGGCCAGAACCCGTTGTGCTACCGTTACACCACTCCGAAGCGGGACGAGACTTTTAGCGAGCGGCCGCGCGTCCTGCCACCGGCGGGCATCGAAAAATGCGCGGCTCGATGCCGCTGCCGCGGCGCCGGCGCACGACGGAAGCCGACCGAGCCCGGGCGTCCTCTGTGCGCATCATGAGCGGTTGCCCGACGGGACCCGTCGCGGCGCGCCGCACCCCATGGGCGCGGGCTGCGCTCGCAGCGCCCCTTCAGCCGCGCAACCGGCGCAGCAGCGCGGCCATGGCCTCGAGCACCGAGCGGCGGCGGATGAACTCGCGGCCGAGGTCGGCGAACCGGCGGGTGAACGGGACCACCGTCCCCTCCACCGCGGTGGCGAAGCACACCGTGCCGACCGGCTTGTCGGGGGTGCCGCCGTCCGGTCCGGCGATCCCGGTCACCGACAGCGCGACCGGCACGCCGAAGCGCCGGGCCGCCCCCGCAGCCATCGCGGCGGCGACCGGCTCCGACACCGCGCCGTGCGCCGCGAGCACGTCGGCCGGCACGTCGAGGTCGCGCACCTTCACCTCGTCGGCATAGGACACCACCCCGCCTGCGAGCACCGCCGACACCCCGGGTACGTCACCCAGCGCGCTGAGCAGCATGCCCGCGGTGCACGACTCCGCGACCGCGAGGCGCAGGCCGCGCGCGCGCAGCACCCCGACCAGCGTCTCCTGCAGCGGCGCGTCGCCCTCGCCGACCACCTCGGCGCCGAGCAGGTCGCGCAGGACGTCGAGTTCGCGCGCGCACAGCGCCTGCGCCTCGCCGGGTTCCGCCGCCCGCGCGGCGACCCGCACGGTCAGCATGCCGTGCGTCACCGTGATGCCGACCGCGGGGTTGCGGCCGTCGGTCATGAACGGCGCGAGGCGCTCGCCGAGCGCCGCCTCGGAGGGCCCCAGGACCTGCAGGCAGCCGAGCGCGAGCGCCGACCGGCTGCCGCCCGCCGCGACGAGCCGCGGCGCGACCGCGGCGGAGAACATGGCCTTCATCTCCGCCGGGACGCCGGGCAGGACCGCGACCCGGGCCCGGCCGATGCGCAACACGAACCCCGGTGCGGTGCCGCGGTCGTTGGCGAGCACCTCCGCGCCGCGCGGGAACAGCGCCTGCCGGCGGTTGCTCTCCGGCACGTTGCGCCGCCCCACGCGCGCGAACCAGCCGAGGATCGCCTGCCAGGCGGCCTCGTCATGCACGAGGTCCACCCCCGCGGCGGCCGCGGCGGCGTCGCGCGTGCGGTCGTCGAGGGTCGGGCCGAGCCCGCCGGTCACCACGACCCAGTCGGCGCGCGCCCCCGCCTCGCGCAGGACGGCGGCGATCTCGTCCTGCGCGTCGCACACGACGTGGATCCGCGCGACCGCGAGGCCGCAGGTCTCGATCTCGCGCGCGAGCCACGCGCTGTTGGTGTCGATGCACCGGCCGTGCGTCATCTCGTCGCCGACCGCGACGATCTCCGCGCGCGCCACCCGCTCCGCGCTCACCGCGCCCGCCAGCACAGGAACAGGCCGAGCAGGTAGAGCAGGCACATCGGCCCGGCCATCATCAACTGGGTGAAGGGGTCGGGCGACGGCGTGACGACCGCGGACACGATGAAGATGCCGAGCACGACGTAGCGCCAGTGCTTGCGCATGCTCTGGTAGCCCGCGATGCCGGCCTTCTGCACCGCGAGCATCAGCAGCGGGAGCTGGAACACCGCG
>DATGPD010000022.1:0-3928 GCA_035305285.1 Planctomycetota bacterium | reverse complement strand
CCGGGCCGGCGCCAGCTACCATGCCGTCGATGCGTTTCGCGAGCGCACTGTCGACGACACCACGCCTCGAGGCCGCCGCCGCGGCGGCGTGCGAGGCCGCCCGACGCGACCTGGGCGACGGGACCGTCGACCTCGCGGTCGTGTTCGCGAGCGCGTCGTACGGCCCTGACCTGGACCGCCTGCCGACCCTCGTGCACGAGGCACTCTCGCCGCGCGCGCTGCTCGGCTGCAGCGGCGGCGGCATCGTCGGCGGCGGGCGCGAGGTCGAGGGCCGGCCGGCGCTGAGCATCCTGGTCGCGCACCTGCCCGGCGCGCACGCGCTCGTGCGCCACGTCGACGCGGCCGACCTGCCGAGCGAAGACGTGGGACCCCGCGCGTGGACCGAGCTGCTCGGCATGGCGCCCGAGGACGCGCGCGGCGCCATCGTCCTGCCCGAACCCTTCCAGTTCCCCGCCGACCGGCTGCTCGCCGGACTCGACTACGCCTACCCGAAGGTCGCCAAGGTCGGCGGGATCGCGAGCGGCAGCCGGCACCCCGGCGGGCACGCGCTGTTCGCGGGCCGTGCCTGCCACCGCAGCGGTGCGGTCGTCGGCATGCTCGCCGGGAACGTGCGGCTCGCCCCGGTGCTCGCGCAGGGATGCAAGCCGATCGGCACGGTGGGCACGATCACCCGCGCCGAAGCCAACCATCTGCTCGAGGTCGACCACCGGCCGGCGCTGCGCTTCCTGGAACAGCAGCTGCGCGGCCTCGACGAAGGCGATCGCGAGCTGGTGACGACGCGGCCCCTGTTCCTCGGGATCGCGATGAGCCCGTTCACCGACCCGGACAAGCTCGGCCCCGGCGACTACCTGATCCGCAACGTGCTCGGCTTCGACCAGGGGCGCGGGTCGCTGGTGATCGGCGAGCTGCTCGCCCCGGGCAAACGCGTGCAGTTCCACCTGATGGACCACCACACCAGCGCCTTCGACCTGCGCCGCGCGCTGCAACGGCAGCGCGCCGCCGGCGGCAGCCCGGCGGGAGCGTTGATGTTCTCGTGCCTCGGCCGCGGGCAGGGGCTGTACGGCGAGCCCGACCACGACAGCCGCCTGTTCCGCGAGGAGCTGGGCGAGGCGCCGCTCGGCGGGTTCTTCTGCAACGGCGAGATCGGGCCGGTGCACGGAACGACCTACCTGCACGGCTACACCGCCTCGATCGGAGTGTTCCTGCCGCGATGACCGCGGTCGCGTCCGGCGAGACCGCTCCCGGTGAAGGCGGCGGCACGGCCGGCGGTCCGGGCACCGCCGCGCCGGTCGCGTCGCTGCACCTGCCGCGCCACCCGGTGCGCGCGCTCGTGCACGCCTGGCTGATCCTCGACTTCTTCGCCGACAACCGGCGCAGCGGCCAGCCGAGCAGCTCGCTGACCACGACGATCTTCGGCCAGGCGTTCCTCGCCCTGGTGTTCGCCGCGCTGCTGTTCCCGGACACCCCGCCGGGCGCGTTCGCCGCCGCGAACCTGTCGCTCTCGACGCTGCTCGTCGGGATCGGACACCTGAGCGACGACCGGGGCGGCAGCCGCGCGCGGGCGGACCGCGCGCTGCTCGCGTCCGCCCCCTTGTCGCCGCTGGTCGTGCTCGCCGCGCGCGCGCTGTGCGCGTCGTTCTACGTCGGCCTGCTCACCACGGGCATGGCCCTGCCGCCCGCGATCCTGACCGCGTTCCTGCCGGGGCAGGGATGGCCGGCGGTGCCGCTCTACCTCGTGCTCGCGTTCGCGTGCTCGGCCCTGTTCACCGCGGCGCTCGCCGTACTGCTGCGCGCGCTGGGCGCCCTGCTCGGCGAGGCGCGGGCACAGCTCGCGGGCGGCACGGTGAAGGCCCTTCTCCTGTTCGGCGGCGTGGTCGCCTTCGCGCTCTGCGCGCGGCACCTCGACGCGGGTCCGGACGCGCTGCCGATCCCGGCGTGGATCGTGTACGCGTGGCCGCCGTTCTACGCCGGCCTGACGATCGCCGGCGACCCGCGCGGCGCGCTCGTGCTGGCGGGCGCGCTCGCGGTGCTCGTCGTGCTCGTGGTCCCCTGGGCGAAGGAGCGCGAGCCGCGTGCGGCCGGACGCGTCGCGACGCCACGCGTGTTCACCGCGCTCGAAGCCCACCTCGCCGCCGGCCGCCGGCCCCTGCACGCCGTGGTCGGGTTCACGAGCGCGATGCTCTACCGCAGCCCCGGGTTCCGCAGCCGCGTGCTGCCCCTGTTCGGCATGCCCGCCGGGATGTGGCTGCTCGCCTTCCTCGACCGCGATCCGTCCGCGGCGCAGCGCCTGCTCGCGATCGCCTTGCAGCTTCCGGCGATCTACCTGCCGTTCCTCGTCGCGTTCCTCGGCAGCGGCGACGAGCCGCGCGCGCGGTGGTTGTTCGACACGAGTCCTGGTCTCGAAGCCGCGACCGTACGCCGCGCGGTCGCCATCGCGCTCGCGGTGCGCGTGCTGCTGCCGGTGCACGCCGTGCTGTTCGCGATCGCGCTCGCGACCGTCGACCCGATGCGGGCGGTCGCCGGCTCGACGCTCGCACTGGGTGCGGCGGTGCTCGTCGCGCGCTTCGCGCTGCGCGCCCTCGCCGACGTCCCGTTCTCGGGTACGACAGCAGGCGAACTGGACTTCGGTGCGCTCATCACCCACGCGCTCGCGCTGACCTTCCTCGGACTCGGCGCGACCGCGCTTCCCCCCGCGGCCGGGGTCGCCCTCGGGCTCGCGATTCTGGCTGCAGCGTATTTCGACCTGCGGAGGGGCCGGTGACGCCCGAGCCGCCGACCCTCCGCCGGGAGCTGCGCGCCGTCCTGACCCTGTACGTGGTGATCGCCATCCTCCCGCTCCTGCTCGGTTGGTGCCTCGGGCCGCGGTGAGCCGGCCCGGTGCGCCCGGATCGGCCCCCGAAAGGCGATCCGGGCCGCCGGCTTGTGATGCACGGGCAGGGGAAGTAGCCTTGCCTTCGTCTTTCCGAGGCCCCTTCAGGAGGCACTGATGCCCGCGGAACAACTGATGGAACGCGTCGCGGACGACGCCGGGCGCAGCCGAGCGCCCGCGCAACCGGCACAGGAGCCACAGACCTCGGCGGTGGGCAACGCTGCGGACGGCTCCGAGACGACGTTCAGTCCCGACCCGCAACGCCGCACCGACCGCTACCGGCTGGTCACTCCCTACCTCCTGCGGCTCTGACGAGCCGCCTCCTTCACGCCGGCTCGACGCGCTCGGCCCTCGCGTCGTGCGCGCGGCCTCCCGGCAGGCCCACGAGCCGGGCCATGTCGTCCGGCAGCGGTGCCTCGAACACCATCTTCCGCCCGAGGCGCGGGTGGAACAGCTCGAGGCGCGACGCGTGCAGCGCGTGCCGGTCGAGGATCAAGGCCTCGCGCTGTGCGGGCGTCAGGCAGCCGGCGACGTAGTTCAGGAACACGTCGTCGGGCACGCCGTACAGCTTGTCGCCGACCAGGGGACAGCCGACCGCCGCCATGTGGACGCGGAGCTGGTGCGTGCGGCCGGTGTGCGGCACCAGCTCGACGAGCGAGTAGCGGCCGTGGCGGCGCATGACGCGGTAGTCGGTGCGCGCCGGCAGGCCGGTGCCGTCGTCGCGCGCTTCCATCTTGAGCCGCACCTCGCTGCGGCGCGCGGGACCGATCGCGAGGTCGATCGTGCCTTCCGTCGCGGGCGGGCTGCCGTGCACGACGGCGAAGTAGCGCTTCTCGACCGCGCGCGACTCGAACAGCCGGCCGACCTCGGCGTGGAAGTCCTCGTCGAGCCCGGCGGCGACCACGCCCGAGGTCTCGCGGTCGAGGCGGTGCAGCAGGCGCGGCACGACGTCGTGCGCGTCGGCGCGGCGGTAGCGGCAATGCAGGAAGTGGATGAGCGTGCCGTAGACCCGGCGCCCCGCCGGGTGCACCGCGACGCCGGCGGGCTTGTCGACGACGA
>DATGPD010000021.1:0-5125 GCA_035305285.1 Planctomycetota bacterium | reverse complement strand
GGATGGACGACGCCATGCCGACCGCCGCCACCGCTCCGGGCAACACCTGGGTCCACGCCGCTCGTCTCGATCCCGCGGTCCTGCTGCGCCCGCTCACCGATCTGCACCTGCCCACCCGCGTGCTCCGCGCCTGCGAGCAGCTCGGCGTCGCCCACGTCGTCGACCTGCTCGGCGTCCGTGAAGACGACTTCCTCGCCGTGCCCGGCGTCGGCGCGCGCAGCTGGCAGGCGCTGCTGGTCACCGCACGCCGCGTGCTGCAGCCGCTCGCCGCGGGCGACGCGGCGGCGCCCGACGAGGACCTCGCCGCCGCGTTCGAGGACCCGCGCACGCGCCTCGCGCTCGCGCGCCTCGGTTGCCCGGGGCGCGTGCTCCTGCAGCAGGCCGATCCGGCCGTCGTGCTCGCCCTGCCGGGGATGACCGCCGAACGGCTCGGCGCCGCCCTCGCCAGGGTCACGCCGCCCGCGAGCGAGCCCGCGTCGCTGTGGCCGGCCGAGTTCCTCGCCCGTCGCCTCGCCGACCTCGACCTGCCCGGCGACCTCGGCGGCGCGCTCGCGCACGCCGGCGCCGCGACGTTCGGCGACCTGCTGCACTTCGACGCCGCGAAGCTCGCCGCCGCGCCCGGCGTGGGTGAAGCCGGCGTCGCCGCGCTGCGCCGTGCCCTGTTCGTCACACTCGGCGCGGGCGGATCCCTGCGCCGCGGCGCGCGCGCTCCGGACGGCGGCCTCCGCCGGCTGCTGCGCGCGCTCGATCCCGACGACCGCGTGTTCCTGGGCGCGGCGCTCGGCCTCGGCGAGCCGGTCCTGTCCCGGCCGCGGCTCCTGCGCCGCCTCGGCATCGGCGCCGAGGAACTGCCGGCGCGCGAGGCGCGCTGCCGGACGGCGGCGCACGCCCGCTGCCACACGCTGCTCGCGCGCTGGCGGCGCGCCGCCGCGCGCGAGCTGACCGCGCAGGACGGCGCGGTGCACGGCGAGCGGCTCGCGCACGGACCGTTGCACGCGATCGGCGCGCGCACCGAGGACTGCGGCGCGCCGCTGCGCCTGCTCGCGTTCCTGTTCCCGGGCGAGCTGTTCCTCGTCGGCGACGTGCTGGCCACCGTCGACGCCGACACCTGCCGCAAGGTCATGCACGCGGTGCGCACGCAGCGCGCCCGCCTGCCGCGGCCGCTCACCGACGTCGAGGCCGACCTGCGCGCGCAGGGCCTGCCGGCGTTGCCGCGCGGCCTGTTCCTCCACCTGCTCCAGCAGGAGTCGCACCTGCAGGTGAAGATCGATCCCGAGGTCGGCGAGGTGCTGCACCGTCGGCGCGCGACCGCCGGTGACCGGATCGAGCACCTGCTGCGCGAGGCACGCGGCCCCCTGACGATCGCCGAACTGACCTTCGCCTACCGGGAACGCTACCGCCGCGCGCGCCGCGCCCGCCTGCTCGACTGCCTGTGGGCCGAGCCGCGCTTCCTGGAGATCGGTCCCGACCTGTGGGACCTGCGCGAGCGGCACGTCGACCAGGCCGAGCTGATCGAGGCCGAGGCAGCCCGCCTGCGCGACACGATCTGCACGGTCGGCGGCCGGCACGAGGTCGCCGACCTGATCGAGGGCGGGCGTTGCAGCGAGCGCGTGCTCTACCTGCTGCGCGACCGCCTGCGTCGCGACCCGGCGCTGCGCGCGCTCGGGCGCGGCGCGTTCTGCGCGCGCAGCCACCGCACGTCGACGCACGTCGAAGCGCTGCTGCGTTCACTGCGCGCCGCGGCCGGCGAGGTGCCGCTCGAGCGCTTCCTCGCCAACCAGGACGAGGCGACGCGCCGCCTGCGCACGCGGCTCCTGCGTGAGAACCGGCTGTTCGTCGAGGTCGCCCAGGATCGCATCGACGCGCTGAGCAACTACCCGTTCAACGCCGATCGCATGCGCACGCTGTTGCGCACGGTCGAGATGCACCTGGAACAGCACGACGGCTTCGACCGGCTCGCCGGCATCCGCTACGCGGTCGGCGAGGCCGGCCTCGCCGGCGACTTCCTGACCGACCACATGCTGCGCGACCTCCTCCTGCGCCACGGCCGGTTCGAGCTGCTCGCCGACGACCTGATCGCGCTCAAGAGCCGCGGCCTCAAGGCCTGGATCCAGCAGCGCGCGCGCGAGGCGATCCGCCGCGCCGGGCGCGGCCTCTCCGCCTTCGAGCTGCAGAGCGAGATCCCCGAGCTGGCGCAGTTCGCCGGCTGCCTCGACGCGGTGATCTCCGCCGACCCGATGGTGCAGTGCCAGGACGGCACGCGCTACGTGGTGGTGTAGCGACCGGGACGAATCGACGATCGTCGGCCGTGCCGGGTCGAGGTCCGGGCTGCGGCACCGCGCAGCTCACTTCGCGTCGGCTTCCGGCTTCGGCTTGCGCGGCGCCGGGAGGTAGTGGACCCCGTACTCCGGCCGCGAAGTGTCGAGCGCGAACGCGGCGCGCTTGCGCAGGAACTCGATCACGTGCGAACTCGGGATCGCGAAGTTGAGGCCCTGCAGTCCGATGTAGCCCGCCGAGTTGACCCCGATCACCTCGCCGCGCAGGTTGAACAGCGGGCCTCCGGAGTTGCCGGGGTTGATCGGCACCGTGATCTGGAAGTGTGTGAAGCCGTTGAAGGTCCGGTTGTCGACGCTGATGATCCCGTTGCTCACCGTGCGTTCGAGTCCGATCGGCGTGCCGATCGCGTACACCCGGTCGCCGACCCGCATCGCGTCGCTGTCGCCGAGGTAGACCGGGGTCAGCGTCACGCCCGGCCGCGGATCCATCTTGATCAGCGCGAGGTCGACCTCCGGGTTGATCGCGACCACCTTCACCTTGCGCACGGTCACGAGGTCGTAGCCGTTCTTACTCTTCAGGTAGAGCGTGACGGTCACCTCCGTCTCGCTGTCGACGACGTGGAAGTTGGTGACCGCGTAGCCGTCGCGGCTGGTGATGAACCCGGAACCCTGCCCGGCCGGGCTCTCGATCTTGATCACGCCGGCCTCGACCGCGGCGGCACCCTCGGCGATCGAGCGCTCGGGCAGTTCGGCGCGGGCAAAGACCTCTTCGTCGACGACGGTCGCGGTCGCGCCGTCGGCGGACTCCCGGCGGATGATGCTCGCGAGCGGCACGCGCAGGACGTCGAAGCCCAGGTCGAGCCACACCGCCTCGGCGGTCTGCTTCAGCAGCGTGCCGGTGACGCTCCGCCCGTCGGCGAGGTCCACGCGCTGCAGCGCCGGCGCGGCCGTCGCGGCGGACGCACTCCCCGCACCCGGATCGTCGACGTTCTGCGGGCAGAGAAACGCGAGCAGCAGCGTTGCGACGGCCATCGGCGCCACCATACGCTCCGCCGCCGATGAGGACAGTCCGGAAGGCCGTCGCCGGCAACGCGCTCGTGCTCGCCGCCGCGCTCGGCACGACAACGCCCGCGACCGCCCAGCGGATCCCCGAGCCGATCGACGCCGCGCTGCGCGCGCGCTTCGGCTTCCTCGGTCCCCTGGTCGAGAAGGTCGGCGACGGCGCCACGCTGTTGCTCGTCGCACCGATCGCCGCGGGCGACGCCCGCGCGCGCGCCGTGCTGTGCAACGCGCACCGCGCCCGGGTCGAAGCGTGGAAGGTCGAGGGCGAGCAGGCGAGCAGGACGGACTGGCCGATCGATGCCGCGCTCGCCGGCCTCGCGCTCGCCGACGTCGACGGCGACGGCCGCGCCGAGGTGCTGAGCGTCGACGAGGCCGGGCGCCTGCGCGTGCAGGTGCAGGGCGGCGGCGTGGTGCGTGATCCGATCGAGGTCGGCAAGCCCGCTCTCGCCGGGTGCCTGCGCACCGCGGACATCGACGGCGACGGTCGGCCGGACGCGGTCGTGCTGACCGCCGACGGCGTGCGCACGGTCACCGGGCTCGACGGCGGCGACGTGCGCGTGAACGACGCGATGCCGCTCGGTGCCGCGCGGCCGACCGCGTTCCACCTGGACGACGTCGACCGCGACGGGCGCGCCGACGTCATCGTCACCGTGCGCAGCGACCGGATGGCTCTGCGCGTGCAGCTCGGCACCGGCGACGCGGTCCGGCCGTTCTCGGCCTGGCTGGTATTCGACCCGTCCGAGCTGGCGGCCGCGTTCCCGGGCAGCGGCGTCGACGGCGCGACGCTCGCGTCGATCGAGGGCCCGCACCGCCGCATCGTCGAGTACGCGTTCGCGCGCGAGGCCGCCGACCTTCCGGCCGCGCAACTCGCGTCGCTCGCCGGCACCGCGCCTGCGTCCGGACGCGCGTTCGCACACGGCGACGTGGACGGCGACGGCGACCCCGACCTCGTCGTCGCCCAGCCCGACCGCGCCCAGCTCACCTTCCTGCTCGAAGTCGGTAGCCGGTTCACGCAGGTGTCGGCACCGACCCTGGCCGGCGTGACGTCGGTGTGCCTCACCGACGTCGACGGCGACGGCAAGGTGGACCTCGTGCTCGCGAGCCCGGACGAGGACGCGCTCGCCTGGAAGAGCGGCGCGCAGCCGCTCACCGCGTTCCCGCAGCGGCTGCCGGCGACCGACAAGCCGGTCGCGGTCGCCGCCGACGGCGACGACCTCCTGTTCCTGGCCCGCAACGAACGGCGTGACGCGGCGCTCCACCGGCTGCGGCGCGGCGCGGCGCAGCCCGTCAAGGTCGCGGACCTCGGCCGCCTGACCGCCGACCCCGGGCGGCTGCTCATCGGCCAGTTCGACGGCCGGCATGGGCGCGACGTCGCGTTCGTCGTGCCGGGCGTCGGCCTGCGCGTGCTGTTCGCGCAGGAGGACGGCACGCTGCGCGGCGACGACGCCGCGCCGGGCTTCACGCGCAAGCTCGACGAGGGCGCGCTGACCATCGTGACGCACGACGGCGGCGATGCGCTCGTGGTCGTGCGCGACAGCTTCCTCCGCACGTTCCGGTTCGACGCCGCGGGCCAGCCGGTGATCCTGCGCCAGGACAACGGCCCCCCCGGAGCGGAGACGCTCGGGCTGCTCGCCGAGGGCCCCGGCGGCGCGCGCATCGTGCTCGACCGCAAGAGCCAGCGGGTCTACCGGCAGCAGGGCGAGGGCGCCGCGGTCGCGCGGCCGCTGCCCGCCAGGGGCGTCACCCACCTGCTGGCGCACGGCGACGACGCGCTCTGCCTGGGCGGC
>DATGPD010000020.1:0-6345 GCA_035305285.1 Planctomycetota bacterium | reverse complement strand
ACTCCGGCTGCGACGTAAACATGAACGGCGTCGGTCGGCCGCACCGCACGTTCTTCGTCAACGGCGACATCAACAACCAGACCGGCGGCGGCATCGGCGGCTCGCGTCTGGTGGTCAACGTGCAAATGGGGCAGTTCCCTGCGGACGACATCATTGCGCACGGCACCGCGGTCGCCGCTTGCGCCGCGGGCCAGATCTGGGGGACGTCCAACGGCGACGCCGGCCAGGCTCCCGATGCGCGCATCGCGAGCTACAGCATGGTCGACGCAGCCGACGGCTCGGCGCTCCTCAGCACGATGGTGAACACGTGGCAGCGCATCGCGACCGACGCGGGCCCGCTCGGCATCAAGGTCGCGAACCTATCGTACCACGGCACCCCGTACCCGGACTGGATCGAGCAGGTCGCGATGGACGCCGCCGCCGAGGTCGCCGACATCGCGATCGCGGTGATGGCCGGCAACGATGCGCGTTTCGCGCACGCCGCGGTCAACGTCCTGGCGGTGGGCTCGGTGGCCACCAACACCCGGCTCCTTTCCTCGTTCTCCGCGCGCGGCCCGCTGGCAGGCGTGCCGAACCGGTACTACCCGGACCTCGTCGCGAATGGCGAGAACCTGTTGCTGCCCCTGGCCGACGACGAGAGCCAGGATCGCATGGGAACGGGCACGTCGTACGCGTCGCCGCAGGTCGCGGGCGCGATGGCGCTGTTCCGCAGCGTCCGGCAGAGCGCCACCGCGCTCGAGGCCCGCGCCGCGGTGATCGCGTCGGCCGAGGCGATCGGCGACCGGAACCCCGACTTCTCCCGGCACGGGCGCAATGCCTACGGCCTCGGCTACCTGCGAACCGACTACCTGGTCGGCCTCGCCCTCGACTCCGGCTCGATGTCGCTGACCCGCCGGATGACGCAGCAACAGCCGACCGCGACCGTGCGTTACCCGGTCGTGCAGGGGAACTGGTACGTGGCGGCGCTGGCCTTCAACCGGCAGGACCCGAACCGCAACCAGCGCGCGTGGAGCAACGTCGACCTGCGCGTCGTGCAGGGCACGACGACGCTCGGTGAGTCGACCCTGCCGGAGAACGCGCACGAGCGCGTGGTGTTCAAGGCCCTGGCGACCGGCCTCGTCGACATCGAAACGCGCGTGGTCAGCTTCGAACCCGGCCAGAACGCGATCGACGTCGGCCTTGTGGTCGCACCGAGCCTGCCCGCCTACCACGACGGCTCGATCGCCCGGTTCGGCAGCGCGTGCGGCGGCGTCGCGCTCGATGCCACTCTCGTGCCGATGATCGGCCGGACGCACAACGCGATCCTGTCCGCACCGACGAGCAGCACGACCGCGGTCATGCTCTACGGTGCATCGGCGACGGCGTGGGGCAGCGTGCCGCTGCCGCTTTCGCTGGCCGCGTTCGGCGCACCCGGTTGCTCGCTCTACGTGAGCCCGGACGTGATGGTCGGCGTCTCGATGCCCAGCGGCGCCGTCCAAGTCAGCCTGACGATCCCGAACGACCCGGTGCTCGTCGGCGCCGAGCTGCTGCAGCAGGGCGTGCAGATCGCGCCGGTGAACCCGCTCGGCGCGGCGTTCAGCAACGGGCTGCGCGGCAGGATCGCGGGCCGGCTGCAATAGCGCGGTGGCGCGAGGCCGGGCGCCGCCGGCCTCGGGTTCACGCGCGCCGCAGCGCGTGCCACCACACGCGCGGTCGCAGCAGCTCGCGCATCGGCGCGTAGTCGCCGGTGAGCGAGACGAGCAGGTCGGCGAGCCGCGGGCGCGCCTGCAGGAGGCCCATCACGTGCTCGACCAGCGTAGGGTGACGCAGCCCGCGCTGCAGCAGCAGGGCGAGGCGCAGGCGCGGCGCGAACTCCGCACGGCGTGCGCGTTCGTAATCGCGTAGCGCGGCGTACGCCGCGGACGGCTCGGCGAGCGCGGCCTGCGCCGCCCCGGCGAGGAGCTGCGCGCCGCGCAGGGCGAAGAACAGGCCTTCGCCGGTGACCGGGTCGACGTAGCCGCACGCGTCGCCGACCAGCGCGGCGCCGGGCACCGCCTGCATGGTCGTCGTGACCGCGAGCGGCCCGCAGCCGCGTACCGGATCGACGCGCCGCGCGCCGCGCAGGCGGGCAGCGAGCGCCGGCGCCCGGGCCAGATGCGCGGCGAAGAACGCGTCCCAGTCGCCATCCCGCGCCCGCAGCGCGCGACGGTCGAGCACGAGGTTCAGCGAGAACAGGCCGTCGTCGACCGTCGTAGCCGCGAAGTAGCCGCCCGGCACGAAGTGCACCTCGGCGCATTCGCGCGGCTCCACGCCCGAACAGCGCGTGGTGAGCGCGACCTTGTCGAGCCAGGCGATCGGCCGCTGCACGCCGAGTGCGTGCGCCACCGTCGAGCGCAGGCCGTCGGCGCCGACGACGAGGCCGGCGGCGACGCCATGCGCGGCGCCGTCCGGCGCACGCACGCGCAGGCCCGTGACCACACCGTGCCGTGCACGCATGAGACCCTGCACCGTCCAGCCTTCGTGCACGGTGACGCCCGGGGTCGCCTCGGCGGCGCGCAGCAGGATCTCGTCGAAGCGTTCGCGCCGGACGGCGAGCCCGTGCGCGACCGAAGGGCGCGCGCGGCCGACCTCGACGAAGCGCCCGGTCGCGCAGCGCGAGCCGACAAACAGGCGCATGCCCTGGACCGGGGCGCCACCGACCGCCGCGACGGACGCATCGACGCCGAGCGCGGCGAGGATCGGCGCGCACTCCGGTCCGAGGAACTCGCCGCACGGCTTGGAGCGGGGGAACCGCTTCTTGTCGAACAGCGCGACCCGCCGCCCGGCGCGTCCGAGGAAGATGGCGAGGGCCGCACCGGCGGGACCGCCGCCCGCGATCGCGACGTCGCAGGCGCTCGGGACAGCGGAGTCGGACATCAGGAGCAACCGAGGAACGACGCGGTGGACGATCGCACTCCCCGTGCCAGTGTCCCCGCCCCCGGCACGGCACGCCACGTGCCGGCCCGCGGCGCGGCGATGCGCAACGACCTGACGATCTACGACCGCGCCGCGGACGGCTGGTGGCGCAGCGACGACCGCGCATTCCGGTCGCTGCGCTCCGTGCAGCACTACCGCCTCGCGTGGCTCCTGCGCCGGGTCCCCGTGTCACCTGCGACGACGGTCGTCGACCTCGGCTGCGGCGGCGGCTTGTTCGCCGCGCCCCTCGCCCGGCTAGGCGCGCGCGTCCTCGGCATCGACCGCAGCCGCCCGAGCCTGGCGACCGCGCGCGCGCACGTCCCCGAGGCGCGCTTCGCCTGCGCCGATGTCCGCGCCTGCCCTCTGCCCGACGCGTGCGCCGACCTCGTCCTCCTCGCCGACGTGGTCGAGCACGTTCCCGGGTGGCCGGCCGCGATCGGCGAGGCCGCGCGCCTCCTCCGCCCCGGCGGCGCGCTCTACGTGAACACCATCAACCGCACCGCGCGCGCCCGCTGGCTAGCGGTCGTCCTCGGCGAAGGCCTGGGCTTCCTGCCGCGCGGAACGCACGACCCTGCGCTCTTCGTGCGCCCATCCGAGCTGTGCGCCGCGGCCATGACGGCCGACCTGCGGACGGTCGCGATCGAAGGCGAGGCACCCCGCCTGTTCGCGACCCTCCGCACCGGCGCCATCGCGCTCCGCCGCAGCGCCAGCGTCGCGGTGGCGTACGCGGCGCTGTTCGCGAAACGATGAGGCGGCGGGCAGCGCATCGTCGCAACCCCGCGACGTGAGGCACCACCTCGTGGCCTCATTGGTAGCCGAGTCGTACCACGGGCATGAGCTGCGGATACACGCGGCCCACCGCCGGCCACGGTTCCGTGTTACCCAGCGGCCCGGTGCGCACGAGCGTGCCCGGCAGCGTGGAGGGGCTCGAGGCGATCTGCAGCGAGAGGACCTTGGTGGTCGTCAGCAACGCCGGGTTGCGCGGATTCGGGAAGACCGCCCACTGCGCGAGGATCTGCCCGCCGGCCAGCCACGATTCGCACGGCAGATCGAGCGTGAGGTTGGCCGCGGCGCGTTCGGTCACTGGGCCTCCCTGGATCGGGGCGGCTACGGCAGCCGCCGGTACCACGCCCGCATAACAGTCGGGAGCCCCGAGGAAGTCCAGCGACAGCGCCGGAGTGATCGGCGTCGTCCCGAGCAGCAGCACTCCCGTTGCGCCGCGCGGGCCGCTGCAGATCAAGTCGAGCGAGCCACCCGGCAGCAGCGTGTTCCTGGATGCGAACGCATTGGAGAGCGGGTCGCACGCCGCACCGGTCGCAGCCACCTGCGCGTCATGCCAGAACAACTCGTAGTCGATCCGCCACCAGGGCGACGCCGAGCCGGACACCGGCGCAGCCGCGAGTTCGACGCACAAGGTGCCGGACTGGTACGGGAACGGATCGCGCAGCGCGAAGACGACGGCATCGGGTGCGGTCCACTGCGCGCCGTCGCGGTTCGCCAACGCCGGGGACGTCGGCACCACGATCTCTCCCGAGAACACTTCGCGCTCGTCGGCGCCGTGATTGTCCCGGAACCGGGGCGACGCAGCCGAGCTCGGCCGGGCCGTCGTCGACATGCGCACCGTGGCCTGGACGCGGCCGCCTTGCTGAGCCGCCAGATGCTGACCGTCCCGCCGAAACGCCAGGTCGGTGATGGAATGCCCCGGCAAGGGTCCGAGTGCAGCGCCGTCCAGCAGGACCTGCATGCGGAACCGCTGTTCGACACCTGCCAACGCGCCACCGCTCGTGCCGTCCATTGCCGTGCGGGTGGCCGGCACGACCAAGGACTGGGCCGTCGACATCGACGCCATGCAGAGGACGAGAGGAAGGCGTACAGAGAGCATGGGCGGCGGGCTTCAGTCGTTCGAGTTCACGAGGGTTTCGCTCTGGTCCGGCGACGGCATCTTGAGGTCGGACACGTCCAGGACGCCGCCGCCGGAGCCGGCGGGCAGGGTGATGGTTCCCGTGCCCCTCTCCTCGTCGATCGGAATCTCCTCCCAGTCCCGGCCGGAAACGCGCCAGTAGTAGGGACCGGGCCCGTTGACCTTGATCGTGGCCGGCTGGCCTTCGATGGCGGGATCAGGATCGACGACGATGGTCACGGCATCACCGACCGCGCAGGCGACGGAGCAGCTGGCCTCCTTCGACGATGTGCTTCGGCATTCCGGGGCGCTCGCTGATGCGCAAGAGGCGGCGGGCGAGCGCTTCATCCTCGCGATGCGCGATCGCTAGCGTCAGCAGGCGCTGGAACGCAAGCCCCAGCGAAAGATCGTCAGGCGTCCGTTCCAGCGCGGCATCGATGTGCATCGCTTGCCGGCGCAGCTCATCGAGGTCGCCCAGGGCGAGGGCACGGACGGGATCGACCAGCGCAGGCGATTCGGGAACGGCATCGTGGTGCGCGCGCCCCGCCGTATAGCCGCATGCACCCGCGATCACGGATGAACCTGCGGCGACGAACAGACCACGGCGCGTCAATTGCCGCCTCTGTTCCGCGAACGCGGCACGCAGGGCCTCCACCTGCCCCGGAACAAGACCGATACGCATGGACGTGCTCCGTCGCGGTCGAGTCGCTTCCACTTCCGACGTCCGCGACCCGTGGATTGGAAGCAGTCCCTCGACGAGGGTCAACCACCGCGGAGCCCAGGCGACACGAGACGGCGCTCGGTCGCGCCGGGGTGCCGATCCCGTCGCCGCCTGTCGCCCGCGGCCCACGTGCCGCATGCTGGTGGCATCCGCCATCGGCGGCACCGTCATGATCATCGCCTCGGCCGCCCGCGCCCTGCCGCCCCACTACTACCCGCAGGAACGCATCAGCGCCTTCCTGCAGCAGATGTGGGCCGGGCATCCGAGGGTCGCGGCGCGGGTGCGCGCCCTGCACGAGAGCGTGCAGGTCGTAGGCCGCCACCTCGTGCTGCCGCTGGAGGAGTACGCGGCGCTCACCACCTTCGGACGCTGCAACGACGCGTGGATCGCGGCGGCCGTCGACCTCGGCGAAGAGGCGATCGCCGCGGCCTTGCGCTCCGCCGGCCTCGGCGCGCGCGACGTCGACGCGATCTTCTTCTCGACCGTCACCGGCGTCGCGAGCCCATCGATCGACGCGCGCCTGATGAACCGCATGCGGCTTCGCCCGGACGTCAAGCGCGTGCCGATGTTCGGCCTCGGCTGCGTCGCCGGCGCCGCCGCGGTCGCGCGCGCCGCCGATTACATCCGCGCCTTCCCCGAGCACGTCGCCGTCGCCCTCACCGTCGAGCTGTGCTCGCTCACCCTGCAGCGCGACGACCTGTCGGTCGCCAACCTCATTTCCACCGGCCTGTTCGGCGACGGCGCGTGCGCCGCCGTCATCGCCGGCGCACAGCGCGTCACGTCCGGCCCC
>DATGPD010000019.1:0-4938 GCA_035305285.1 Planctomycetota bacterium | reverse complement strand
CCGCGGCGGCGCGCCGGCGCAACAGCGCCGTGTAGGCCACGAGGCACAGGCTGAACCCGAGGTGTCCGGGCAGGGTCTTGGCGTACTGCGCCGTCCAGCGCAGCGGCGCGCTGACCGGCCCGTCGATCCACACCGACATGTAACCGTCGGTGAAGAACACGACGGGCACGACCGTGTACCAGAGGTTGTTCCAGCGCGCGTGCAGCCACGATTCCAGGCTCGCCGCGGGCTCGTACCCGTGGCCGTCGCCGAGCACGTAGGTGAAGAACGGATCCGGGTGCGCGAGCGCGATCTTCAAGCCGAGCCACGGGCTCACCAAGACCAGCACGGTGACCGTCAACGCGAACGCGGGGCGCAGGCCCTTGCCCGCCCGGAAGCCCAGGTGCAGCGCGGCGAACCCGAGCGGCACGAGGAACAGCGCTCCGACCGGATGACTCAGCCACCCGAGTGCGCCCCAGACGCCCGCGCGCCGGGGTCGTCCTTCCAGCAGATCGGCCGCCGCCAGGAGGAGGAAGAACGCGGCCAGCAGCTTGGGCCACAGGAACACGACGTTGATCGACGTGACCGGCGCCAGGGTGAGCCACGCGAGGGTCCAGACCCTTGCCGCCCGACTCACGCCGAGCACCGCGAGCAGGCGCGCCCCGCCGAGCACGACCAGCGCGTTGCACATCCAGCCCAGGATGCGCGCGAGGTACGCGCCGTCGTCGGCCAGCGGCCAATGCGTCGAATCGAGCGCCGGCGGATCGCTCGGCTCGACGCCGAACACGGTGAACAGACCGGTGGTCGCGAACGCGACGAGCGGGCCGCGGCTGGTCAGGCACCACTCGCCGAAGTAGATGTCGCGGTGCTCGCGGCCGTCGTGTCCGTGGTGGAAGTACGTGGCGGTCCAGTACGGGATCGCGTGGTCCGGCGGCGAGGCGACCATCCGTCCCGGCAGGGAGGTGTGCGCGAGGAACTCGCTCGCCACCGGAAGGGGATTCACGCCGACGAACACCGCGGTCGCGAACGCGGCGCCCCACAGCGCATGCGGCCATGCGTCGGACGGGGCGGGCGCGGCCGGCGCGGCGCGGCGGCCGAACACGGTCCACGCGGCGAGCAGCAGCACCGAACCCACGTACAGGTTCGCGGCGAGCGGGCTGCCGCCGGCGTCGAGCAGCCACAGCAGCAGGCCGAAAGCGGCGAGCAGGAGCACGCCGGGAAGCGGCACGACTAGGCGGAGGAGGCGCGCCTGCGGGAACGCACGACCGAGGGCGAGCCCCGGCACGAGCACGAGCGCGAGGACGATCCCGAGCGCGAGCGTGAACTGCCCGTAGGTGGGGGTGCGCGGGGCGGGCCGCACCCGGATCGAGGGCGTGCCCACGCCGAGCCAGCCTTCGGCGTCGGCGCGTCGGTCCTCCAACGATAGCCGCGCGCGCCGGCCCAGCCAGCGCCGCGTGTCGAGCGACCAGGTCCCCGCCGTCGCGGCGGCAGGGTGGTAACGGACCTGATCCAGGATCGTGTCGTCCGCGGCGTGCACCCACAGGCGCAGCGCGTTCTCGCCCTCCGCGGAGCCGAGCACGGGCACGCGCAGGTCGGTGCCGAGCACGAACGGATCGCTGACGAGGATCGGGGTGTCGGATGCCCCGGCGAAGTCGGTGCGCCACGTGCTGCCCTCGGCACCTTCTCCCCTGGTCGCGGGCGGGACGATCGCGGTGATCGCGCGGAGGTCGCGCAGGCGGAAGTCGACGGCGCGCCACTCCGGCAGGTCCGGCTCGGCCTCCGGGCTCGCGGCGCTCGCCGCCGACGGCCGCCAGAGCAGCGCCAGGATCAGCCACGGGATCGCCAACGCCGCGGCCAGCCTCCCAGTTGGGTTCGGACGCATCACCGTGGCGCAAGCCTAGCGAGTCGGGTGGCCTCCCTCTCGCCGGCACGGGTGCGCGCGGAACGCCGCCGGCGGGCCGGAACGCCGCTGCCGGCCCGCCGGCGGGTGACAACCGCGACGTGTGTCCGCGATCGCGCGTCGTCCGCTGCGACCCGGTCGCTACACTCTCCGCCCCGATGAGCGCCCGCCCGACCTACTACCTGCACAGCTACGGCTGCCAGATGAACAAGCTCGACTCCGAGCTGGTCGAGAGCCGGCTCGTGCAAGCCGGCTACGAGCGCGCGCCGAGCGAGGCGGTCGCCGACGTCGTGCTGCTCAACACCTGCTCGGTGCGCCAGCACGCCGAAGACCGCGTGTGGAGCCGACTCGGCGTGCTGCGCGTGCGCAAGCGGCGCGAGCCGCACCTCGTCGTCGGCGTGCTCGGCTGCATGGCCGAAGAGCACAAGCACTACCTGCAGGCGCGCATGCCGCACGTCGATCTGGTCGTCGGGCCCTCGGCGTTCGGCGACATCGACGCGAAGGTCGAGGCGGCGCGCGCGCGCAACGCGGCACTGCGCCCGCAGTTCGACAAGCACGGCCGCGCGCGTCTGCTGCCTTCTGCCGGGCTGGTGGCGGTCGGCGCGGGCGTGTCGGGCGACACGATCCGGCGCGACGTGCGCGTGCGCCCGGCGCGCGCGCAGGCCTACGTGAGCATCATGCGCGGCTGCAACATGCCGTGCACGTACTGCATCGTGCCGTCGACCCGCGGTCCGGAGGTCAGCCGCCCGATCGCGCAGATCGTCGACGAGGTGCAGCGCCTGTGCGACGACGGCGTCACCGAGGTGTGCCTGCTCGGCCAGACGGTGAACGCCTACGGCCGCGACCTGCAGCCGAAGGCGTCGCTGCCCGAATTGCTGTACCGGCTGCACGAGATCCCGGCGCTGCGCCGGCTTGCGTTCATCACGTCGCACCCGAACTTCGTGACGCCGGCGTTGATCGACGCGCTCGCGGAGTTGCCGAAGCTCGCCCGCTATCTCCACCTGCCGGCGCAGAGCGGCAGCACCCGCGTGCTCAAGGCGATGCAGCGCGGCTACACGCGCGAGCGCTACCTGGAGCGCATCGCCGCCCTGCGCGAACGCGTGCCGTCACTCGACCTGCACTCCGACTTCATCGTCGGCTACCCGGGCGAGACCGAGGCGGAGTTCGAGGAGACGGTGTCGCTGATGCAGGAGGTCCGCTTCGCGCAGAGCTACGTGTTCAAGTATTCGCCGCGCCCGGGCACCGTCGCGGCCGAGCTCCCGGACGACGTGCCCGAGGCGGAGAAGGCGCGGCGCAACCAGGTGCTGCTCGCCCTGCAGGCCGAGCACGGCCTCGCCTACAACCGGGCGCTGGTCGGCAGCGTGCAGGAGGTGCTCGTCGAGGGGCTTGGCGAGGGGCCCGACTCGCGCCTGCACGGCCGCACGGTGCACCACAGGATCGTGCACTTCGCGGCGGACGACGACACGCTCGTCGGCCGCTACGTGCCGGTGCGGATCGTCCAGGGCAACGCGCACTCGCTGGTGGGCGAGCTGCTGCCCGACGACGCGTACCAGGGCGAGGAACGCCACGCGGCGGCCGCGGGCCGTCGCTGAGCCGGCGGCATGGACGACGCCCTGGCGATGCGGGAGGCGCTCGCGCTCGCCGCGCGCGGGCGCGGCAACGTGGAGCCGAACCCGCGCGTCGGCGCGCTGGCTTTGCGCGACGGGGAGATCGTCGGCCGCGGCTTCCACCGCGCGTGGGGCGAGCCGCACGCCGAGGTCGAGGCGCTGCGCGACGCGGCGAAGGCGGGCGCGCGTCCGGACACGGTGGTGGTCACCCTGGAGCCGTGCGCGGCCGAGCCGGGTGAAGGCGGCAAGAAGACCGGGAGCTGCACGCGCGCGCTCCTGGAAGCCGGCGTGCGGCGGGTGGTGTACGGGGCGTCCGACGCCGACCCGCGCCACCGCGGGCGCGGGCCCGGGCTGCTGCGCGCGGCCGGCGTCGAGGTGGTCGGCGGCGTCGAGGCGGAGGCGTGCGCCGCGCTGAACCGGCCGTTCGCGCGCTGGCTCACGCTCGCGCGCCCGTGGACCATCGCCAAGTGGGCGATGAGTCTGGACGGGAAGATCGCGACGCGCACCGGTGCGTCGCGCTGGATCAGCGGCGAGGCGGCGCGGCGCTCGGTGCACGAACTGCGCGCGCGGGTCGACGCGGTCGCGGTGGGGTTCCGCACGGTGCTGCGCGACGACCCGCTGCTGACCGTGCGCGACGTGCCGGGTCCGAGCCCGCTGCGCGTGGTGATCGACCCCGAGGCCGCGCTGCCGCTCGGGACGCGCCTCGTCCAGACGGCGCGCGAAGTGCCGGTCCTGGCCCTGGTCGGCGCGCAGGCACCGGAGGAACGGTGTGTCGCGCTGGCGACGGCGGGGGTGGAGGTGCTGCGGGTCGGGGCCTCGGGCGAGGTCGCTGGTTCGCGCGCGTTCGACGTGGCGGCCGCCTGGCGCCTGCTCCGCGGGCGTGGCGTCCGGCGCCTGCTGGTCGAAGGCGGCGGCCGGCTCGCGGCGTCGCTGTTCGCGGCGGACATCGTGGATCAGGTGCTGGCGTTCGTGGCGCCCGTGGTGCTGGGTGGGGAGGACGCGCCGACTCCGGTCATGGGGGAAGGCGTCGGCGAGCTGGCGCAGGCGTGGCGGTTTCCCGAGTCCGTCGTGCACGAGGTGGGGGGCGACGCGGCGATCAGCGCGATCCGGTGAGGATGGCGCGCGGCAGCCGGCGCACGCGTGCCGGACTCGGCGTGTCCTCGACGCGGCGCGCGTGAGGATCCTGCATCCGAGGTGGACGGCGAGCACACGCGCACGGGGCCCGACGCCCGGTGGATCCGGGCTACGTCCTCTTCACACCCGTAGCTTGGCGCGAGCCCGACGCGTCCGACCCCGCATCAGCCTTCGGAACCCGTCGACGGCTGCGCCGGCACGTCGCGGCGCCGCGCCAGCATGACCCAGGCCAGCGCGCGCTCGGGTGCTTCGGCATCGAACGAACTGGCGCGCAGGAGCGACAGGGCGAGCACCGGCTCGACGGCCTCGACCAGGTCG
>DATGPD010000018.1:0-3656 GCA_035305285.1 Planctomycetota bacterium | reverse complement strand
CGGCAGGGCGACCGCGCGCACGACGTCTTCGGTGACGTCGGTCGGCACGCCCGAGGTCCGCTTCGGCCACGCGATCCACAGCGCGCCGGCCGGCGCCATGCGTGCGCGCAGCGCCGCCAGCCTGTCGACGAGCTCGGCGCGCGATTTGGTGAAGAACAGCATCACGTCGAACGGCGCTTTGCCGGCGAGCCGGCGCTGCACGACCACGCCGTCGGGAAGGTCGAGCGCTTCGGCGAGCTTCGCCGGCGCGTGCAGGATCGCGACGCGCTGACCCGATGCGATGCCGAGCTTCTGCGCGAGCGGCGTGCCCGAGTAACCAGCCATGTCGGGACGTTACCTGCCCGTCGACGAAGCTCACGTCGGCAGAGTGCACGGTGCAAAGCGCCCGCCATGCCGGAGGCGCGGGCGGCCCGCCCGTCTCGCCGGCATCGGCCCCCGCATGGCAACGAGCAGCCCGGCGCGGGCGCAGGGACACGAGCGAGCCGCGCCGTCGGCCCGCACGCGCGTACGCGACCCTCAGGCCATCAGCGCCGCGACCGCCACGACGTCGACGATGTCTTCCGCGCTGCAGCCGCGCGACAGGTCGAGGCACGGTCGGGCGAGACCTTGCACGATGGGGCCGAGCGCCCGGAAGCCGGCGAGGCGCTCGCTGATCTTGTAGGCGATGTTGCCGGCGTCGAGGTCGGGGAACACGAACACGTTCGCCCGGCCGGCGACCGGGCTGTCCGGCGCCTTGCGCGCGGCGACCTCCGGCACGTAGGCGGCGTCGAACTGCAGCTCGCCGTCGGCCGGGATCTCGGGCCACTGCTCGCGGAAGTCGCGCAGGGCGGCGCGCACCTTGTCGACGCGCGCGTGCTCGGCGCTGCCCTTGGTCGAGAACGACAGGAAGGCGACGCGCGGGTCGGCCTCCGCGAGCAGTCGGTGGTTGCGCGCGGTCGTCGCCGCGATCGCCGCGAGTTGCTGCGGGTCCGGGTCGGGCACCACCCCGCAGTCGGCGTAGCTCAGCACTTCGCCGTCGCGCACCATCAGGAACGTCGACGACACGATCGGGATGCCGGGCGCCGTGCCGAGGCACCACAGGCCGGCGCGGATCACGTGCGCGGTGGGCACCGTCGCCCCGCCCACGCTTCCGTCCGCGTGGCCGAGCGCGACGAGCCCCGCGGCGAAGAAGATCGGGTCGCGCGCCAGGCGGTGTGCCTCCGCTTCGGTGATCCCCTTGCCGGCGCGCCGCACCAGCAGGTGCTGCGCGACTTCGTCGGCGCGCGGGTCCTTCGCCGGATCGTCGACCCACACCACCTCGGCGATCTCGCGCGCGGCGATCAGCTCGCGGGCGCGCACGGTGCGCTCGTCGTGCACCTCGGGCAGCACGATCCGCTTCGCGGCGGCGCGCGCGCGCGCGTGCAAGCGGTCGCGGAACGGAACCGTCGTCATGCTCCGATTGGAGCACGGCGCCGGCACGACGGCACCCCTGCGCCGTGCGCCGTCCTCGTGCGGCGGCCGCCCCGCTTGCGGCGCTCAGGCCGGGACCAGGCAGCCCTTGTCGTCTTCGATGCCGCCGTCGACCAGCGTGCCCGGGTCCGATTCCGGCGCGACGCTCTCGCGGTCGAACGCCCGCACGAATGCGGCGACCTCGCGCGGCAGCGGCGCGCGCGGTCCGTTGTCGATCCCCACGTGCGTGCTGCCGACCACCGCGCCGGGCACGGCGCGCGCGATGGCGCAGCGGACCGAGTCGCCTGGCCGCCCCGAGGGCAGCCGATCGATCGGGGGAAGCCCCTGCGCGCGGCGCTGAGCGTTCGCGAACTCGAGGGCGGCGAGGTAGTCGCGGATGTGCATGGCGCGAGCGTAGCGCCCGCCGCGACGGCGTGGGGGCCGCCGCGCCTTCGCACCCGGGCGCGACGCGCCGGGCCGCGCCGCACGGGATCCGGCGGGTGCGCGACGGCGGAAGGTCGCGGGCTCGGGGCGTCCGGAACGGGGCGGGCGGGCCCCGGCGCGCCTCAGGCCTCGGGGATCGGCATCTCCAGCATCCCGAGGCCGTGCGTCTTGCCCTGTGCGTCGGTCTTCAGGCTCTCGCTCCCGCCGCCGCCCAGGCTGTCGCGCAGGATGAAGTTGAGCGCGAGCAGGTTCGGCGCCTCGTAGCGGATGACCTCGCCCTTGCAGATCGCGGCGAAGTGCTCCTTGACCCGTTCCGGGGTGAGCACGGCGCGCAGCAGCTCGTAGTCGGCCGGCGTCTTCGCCCAGACGCCCACGTTGCTGCCGTCGCCCTTGTCGCCGGAGCGCGCATAGGCGATGTCCGCGAGCTTGCGCTTCTTCATCAGGTCGTCTCCACGTGCACGGTCGTCTGCACCCGTTCGCGCGCCACGAGCGCCGGCCAGTAGCCGACGATCTCGCTCGCCTTCGGCCGGCCGCCGGCGAAGCCGGTGACCCCGGGCGGGCCGCTGGTCACGAGCGGCACGATCTCCATGCCGAACCGGTCGCACTTCGCCTCGTCGGCGCACTTCACGCCGATGCGCAGCACGACCTCGGGCGGGTCGGCGGGCGGCGCGATGCCGGCGTGGCACACGCCGCTGCCGAGGATCTCGACGCACTTCTCGTGCTCGGCGAACGTGACGCCGTCGAGCGCGAGCCGGCCGAACACGATGTCGGCGCACAGCCTCGCCTTCGCGACCGCCTCCGGTCCGCTGATCGTGAGCTGGCCGACCGCCTTGTAGCCGTTGTGGTAGCTGATCGACACCTTGTAGGTGGGCGGCGGCGGCGAGCCCTTCACGCCGTAGACGCGCACGCGGTCGCGGCCGTCCTCGGCCAGGCGGATCGTGTCGAAGTGCGCCGTGCAGTCGGGCCCCAGGTAGCGGTGCGGGTCGCCCATCTCGTAGAGGAGCTGCGCGGTCACCGTGCGCGTGTCGAGCAGGCCGCCGGTGTCCGGGTGCTTGGTGACGAAGAACGTCCCGTCGGGGTGCGCCTCGATCACCGGGTAGCCGATGCGCACGAAGTCGCTGACCTCGCGCCAGGCGGAGAAGTTGCCGCCGGTGCACTGCGGCCCGCACTCGACGATGTGTCCGGCGACGGTCGCCGCGGCGAGCTTGTCGTAGGCGTCGGCCGGCCAGCCGAACTCGTGCACCAGGGGACCGGCGACCAGCGCGGGATCGGTGATCCGCCCGCCGATCACGATGTCGGCCCCGGCGGCGAGGCAGTCGGCGACCGCGCGCGCGCCGATGTACACGTTCGCGCTGAGCAGCCGGTCCTGGATCGCGGTCAGCGGTTCGCCGGTGTCCATGTTGGCGAGCGTCTCGCCCGCGGCCAGCAGCTCCGGGATGCGCGCGAGGACGTCGTCGCCCTCGATGATCCCCACGCGCAGGCCGGTGATCCCCTTCTTGCGCGCGAGTGCGACCACCGCCTGCAGGCAGGCACGCGGGTTCACGCCGCCGGCGTTGGCGATCACCTTCACCTTCTTGGCGACCAGCTCGGGCAGCAGGCGGTCGAGCATCAGCAGGAAGTCGGTCGCGTAGCCGGCGTCCGGCTTCCGCCGCTTCTGCTTCTGCATGATGCTCATCGTCACCTCGGCCAGGTAGTCGAGCGCCAGGTAGTCGAGCGGGCCTTCGCGAACGAGTCGCACCGGGCCGAGGATCGAGTCGCCCCAGAAGCCTTGGCCGTAACCGATC
>DATGPD010000017.1:0-3294 GCA_035305285.1 Planctomycetota bacterium | reverse complement strand
TCTCCGGCGTGCAGGCGCGCCTGTTGTCCGCCGCCGACGGTTTCCCGCGCCCGGAGCAGCTCGCCGGCGCGGTCCGGCGGGCCGACTCGCACCACCCGCGCTCGCGCCTGCTGGTGGTCGAGAACACGCACAACATGGCGGGCGGGCGGGTCCTCGGTCCCGAGCGGTTCGCGACGCTGGTCGCCGAGGCGCGCCGGCTCGGACTGCGCGTGCACGTCGACGGCGCGCGCCTGATGAACGCCGCGGTCGCCGCCGGCTGCAAGGTCGCCGACCTGACCCGCGGTGCGGACTCGGTGTCGCTGTGCCTGAGCAAGGGGCTCGGCGCGCCGGTCGGGTCGGTGGTCGCGGGCAGTGCCGAGTTCGTCGCCGAGGCGCATCGCGCGCGCAAGGCGTTCGGCGGCGGCATGCGGCAAGCCGGGATCCTCGCCGCCGCCGGACTGATCGCGCTGCGCGAGGGGCCGGCGCTGCTCGCTGCCGACCACGCGCGCGCCAGGCGCATGGCGTGCGCGTTCGCCGTCCTGCCCGGTCTGTCGGTCGACGTCGACGCGGTCGAAAGCAACATCCTGATGGTTGATCTGGCGGCCGCCGAGCCGTCTGCTCTCCTCGAGCATCTCGCCGCGCGCGGCGTCCGCGCGCTCGCGGTCGGCCCGCGCCGGATCCGATTCGTGACGCACCGCGACGTCGGCGACGCGGACGTCGAACGCTGCATCGCCGCGGTCACCGCCTGGGCGACCGCGACTTCCGCCGGTTCTTCCCCCGCTGCACCGTGAGCATCTTCAAGGCCTACGACATCCGCGGCACGTACCCGGACCAGATCGACGAGCGCATCGCGCGCCGGATCGGTGCCGCGTTCGCCCGGTTCCTGAACGCGAAGACCCTCGTCGTCGGGCGCGACATGCGCACGATGGCCCCGGCGATCCAGGACGCGGTGTGCGAGGGGATCATGGAGCAGGGTTGCGACGTGATCGACATCGGCCTCGCCTCGACGCCGATGGTCTACTACGCGATCGGCAAGCTGCCCTGCCAGGGCGGGCTCGCGGTCACCGCGTCGCACAATCCCAAGGAGTACATCGGCTTCAAGCTGTGCCGCGAGCAGGCGCGGCCGCTGTCCAGGGACACCGGCATCGGCGAACTGGAGCGCATGGTCGCCGGTCCGGAGTTGCCGCCGGCCGAGCGCCGCGGCAAGCGCGACCAGGTCGACGTCAAGAGCGACTTCGTCGCGCACATCGCGTCGTTCGCGCGCGACATCCCGCCGACCCGGATGTGCGTCGACTACGCCAACGGCATGGGCGCCGCCGAGTCGCCGGAGATCTTCGCCAGGATCCCGGGGCTCGAGGTCATCCCGCTCTACGACCAGCTCGACGGCACGTTCCCCAACCACGAGGCCAATCCGCTGCACGAGCCCAACCTCGACGACCTGCGCGCCGCCGTGCGCCGGCACCGCACGCCGCTCGGCATCGCGTTCGACGGCGACGCCGACCGTTGCGCGTTCGTCGACGAGGAGGGGCGCACCGTGCACGCCGACCTGATCACGGTGATCCTGGCGCGCGACATGCTCGCGCGGCACCCGGGCAAGGGGATCATCTACGACCTGCGCAGCTCGCGGGTCGTGCCCGAGCAGATCCGTGCGCTCGGCGGCCGGCCGGTGCGCGAGCGCGTCGGGCACTCGTTCATGAAGGAGACGATGCGGCGCGAGGACTGCATCGGCGGCGGCGAGCTGTCCGGCCACTTCTACTTCGCGGAGAACTCGTACACCGACTGCGGCGTGCTCGCCGCGGTGATGGTGCTCAACCAGCTCGCCAAGGAGGGCAAGACGCTCAAGCAGGCCGCCGACGAGCTGCGCATCTACCACGGCACCGGCGAGATGAACTTCAAGGTCGACGACAAGGAGGCGAAGATGCGCGAGGTCGAGCGCGCCTTCCCCGGCGGCGTCGTCGACTACCTCGACGGGGTCACGATCACCTTCCCGGACTGGTGGGTGAACGTGCGGCCGAGCAACACCGAGCCGCTGCTGCGCATGTGCCTGGAGGCGGACACGCGCGAGCTGATGGAGCGCCGGCGCGACGAGCTGATCGCGATCCTCGGCAAGCCGACCGCCGGCCACTGAGACGCCATGGAACTGCCCCGTCCGTGCGGAGTGGTGGCGCTGCTCACCGACTTCGGGCTGGTCGACCCGTTCGTCGGCGTGATGAAGGGCGTGATCAAGCAGCGCAACGTCCAGGCCGACGTCGTCGACTACTGTCACGGCGTCCCGGCGCACGACGTCGAGACCGGCGCGTTCTACCTCGGCGCGGCGATCGGCCGCTTCCCGGTCGGCACCGTGTTCGTCGCGGTGGTGGACCCCGGCGTCGGCACGGCGCGGCGCGCACTCGCGGCGTGCGCCGCCGGCTGCTACTGGCTGGCGCCGGACAACGGCGTGCTCGAACCGGTGCTCGCGCGCGACGACGCCGAGGTACGCACGCTCGACCTGGACAAGCTGCGCCTGCGACCCGTGTCGCGCACGTTCCACGGTCGCGACGTGTTCGCCCCGGTCGCCGGCATGCTCAGCGGCGCGCGCTTCGGGTTCCGCGCGCTCGGCGACCGGTGCCCCGATCCGATGCGCCTGCCCGGAGGTCCGTTCGCCGGGCCGAGCCGCGTCGTGTCGATCGATCGATTCGGCAACCTCCTGACCAACGTGCCGGGCGCGCGGGTGCTCGCCGAGGGCTGGCGCGCGGTGCGCGTCGGCGAGCACGAGGTGCCGGTGCACGGTACCTACGGCGAAGTGCCCCCGGGCCGGGCGCTCGCGCTGATCAACAGCTACGATCTGCTGGAGATCGCGGTCAACGCGGGGCGTGCCGACGAGCAGCTCGCCGTGGCCGTCGGAGCCCGGCTCGAACCGATCGTGCACTGATGACGCCCATCGCCCAGCACAAGCGGATCCGGATCGTCGGCGTGCCCATGGACCTCGGCGCCGGCCGGCGCGGGGTCGGCATGGGGCCCTCGGCGATCCGCATCGCCGGGGTCAGCCAGAAGCTGCGCGAACTGGGCCACGAGGTCGGCGACGACGGCGACGTCGCGGTGCCTTCCCCCGAGGTGCGGCCGCCGGGGCACGAACGGGCCCGCTACGTCGACGAGATCTACCACGTGTGCAACCGCCTGCGCATGCGCGTGGCGCGCATCGTCGCCGGCGGTGCGGTGCCGGTGGTGCTCGGCGGCGACCACAGCATCGCGATCGGCACGGTGTCCGGCATCGCGGAGCACTACCACAACGAGGGGCGCAACATCGGCCTGCTGTGGGTCGACGCGCACGCCGAC
>DATGPD010000016.1:0-2206 GCA_035305285.1 Planctomycetota bacterium | reverse complement strand
CGGTGATCATCGCGGTGGCCGCGGTGGTCAGCCGCGTGCTGGCGGAGTCCAAGGACCAGCGCACCTACGCGGTGCTCGACCGGACCGAGGACCAGTGGCTGTCGCAGGAGGTGGAGAAGCGCGCCCTGGCGCGCGACCTCGACACCCTGCTCGCGCAGCAGCGCGCCAGGGCGCGCGGGTCGGATGCCCCGCCCAGGGACGTCGCCGAGCTGCGCGCCCGCCTGCAGGCGCAGCGCGACGCGGCCGGGCACCCGAAGCTCGCCGCGCTGATCGACGCGTTCCTGGCGATGCCGGACGAGGACCTCGCCAGGCTGATCGACCCGGAGGGCTCCAAGGTCGCGGCGACCGCGGTGCTCATGGCGCACCTGCCGCGCTTCCGCAAGGCGCTCGGGGAGTTCGACCCCGCCGAGATCGAGTCGGTGCTCACCGGGCTCGCGCTCGCGAAGTACCGGCGGGTGCCGGCCGACGACGGCGACGACCCCGCCAAGGTCGAGGAGGCGCTGCGCGAGAAGGTCAACAAGGGCAAGCTGTTCGCCTACATCGTCCTGGAGGAGAACCCCGCGGTCCCCGAGCCCGGCACCGGGCTGCCGACCGTCGTCGGGCGCTACGTGTCGACCAACCTCACCGACGACGCGCTGCGCCGCTGGTACGAGTCGATCGCGACCGACATCCTGCGCGAGCGCCGCGTGGCCGCGCTCGCGCTGACCCGCGAGCAGGCCAACGCGCTGCGCGCCGAGTTCCGCTTCGACCAGCGCACGGTGTCGCGCACCGGCGTGGAGGAGGAGGTCGACGAGGCGAAGGTCGCCAACAAGTGGGCTCCGGTCGTGTTCGTGTACCTGCTGTGGATCGCGGTGTTCTCGATCGCGCAGATGCTGCTGACCAACACCGTGGAGGAGAAGAGCAACCGGATCATCGAGGTGCTGCTCTCCTCGGTGTCGCCGCACCAGTTGATGAACGGCAAGATCCTCGGCATCGCCGCCACCGGGCTGACGATGATCGGCTCCTGGGTGGTGTTCGCGCTGATCGGCCTGAAGGTCGTCGACCTCGACGTCGCCTGGTCCGCGGTGGTCAGCGACCCGCTCTACCTGGGCTCGTTCATCGGCTACTTCCTCGCCGGCTACCTGATCTATGCCGCGGTGCTCGTGGCGATCGGCTCGGTGTGCAACTCCCTCAAGGAGGCGCAGAACCTGATGCAGCCGGTGATCCTCGTGCTCATGGTGCCGGTGATCGCGATGTTCTTCGTCGTCCGCGATCCGAACGGCACGGTGGCGCGGATCCTCACCTACATCCCGGTGTACACGCCCTTCCTGATGATGAACCGCGCGAGCGGGCCGCCGCCGCTCTGGGAATACGTCGCGAGCACGATCCTGATCCTGCTCACGATCGCCGCCGCGTTCTGGGCCGCGGGGCGCGTGTTCCGGGTCGGCATCCTGATGACCGGGAAGCCGCCGAGGATCGGCGAAGTGCTCGGCTGGCTGCTGCGCGGCCCGGGACGCGAACCCGCGCCGCGCCGCGAAGCGGCGCGCGCCGCGCCCTGAGCGGTCGCCGACGCCCCGTCGCGCGGGCGGATGCGCGTCCTGCGCATGCCCGGCGGAGCGTGACGTACTCACGACCGCAACGGCGCGTCCCGACGCCGTCTTGTCCCTCCCCCCCACAGGGGTAACCTTCTCGGCGCTGCGTCGCTCCCCGCGCAGCCGTCGACCGCGTCCCTGCCTCCGCCTGCCGCGACCCTTGCCGGCTGTCGTAGCGACCGCCGCCCGGCAGGCGCTTCCGCGTTCGCACAGTCGCCCGGGAGCGATGCGGCGTTGCCCCTCCCTTCGACGCATGCCCCACCGCCGCTCGCGCACCGTCCTGGCCGTCTTTCTCGCCGCCTCGCTCGCTGCCGGCTGCTCGCACGGCGACCAGGGCTCCGGTCCCGGCGGCACCGACACCGGGGCGCCGGGCAGCGCGCCTCCGGGCAGCACCGGCCCGGTCAACGTCGGCGGCGGCGGGACGCCGGGGGGCGGCGGCGGCATCGGACGCGTCCCGCCCCCGCGGCTGAACTTCCCGCTCGACCCGCGAACGCCGGGGCAGATCCGCGTCGTGCGCGCGTTCCCCAACCTCACGTTCCCGACGCCGACCTTCCTGACCTGCGCGCCCGACGCGAGCAACCGGGTGTTCGTCGCCTCGCGCGACGGACTGATCTACGTGTTCCCCAACGACGACC
>DATGPD010000015.1:0-3724 GCA_035305285.1 Planctomycetota bacterium | reverse complement strand
CTTGCCGTCCGGATCGCTCTGCCAGCAGCCGAGCACGCAGTAGAGGTCCTCGCCATCCTTCGTCTGCACGCTCGGCCCGTAGTTCGCCCCGCCGTTGAGCAGACCGAGCGCCACCTGGAACCGTGCGCCCGGGCGCGCACCGAAGAAGCGGTCGAACCACGACAGGTCGGCGTGCTCGGCGAGCGTCGCGCGCATCGCCGCCTCGGCCGCGGCATAGAAGTCCTCGTGCCGCGCGAAGAACTCGTCGGCCTTGCTCGCCTTCGCGAAGGCGCGCAGGTCGGCGTGGAACGCGGCCGCGTCCGCGCTCGTCCAGCGCCGGTCGAGGCGCGCGGGCAGGGGATCGAACCCCTGCTCCCCCAGAGGATCGTCGCGGTCGAGGTGCACGGCGAACGACGCCACCGCGTCGAAGCTCACGCCGCGCGTGGCGCGGAGCTGCCGCGCGCGGCGCACCACCGCGTGGTCCTCGTGCTTGCCGAACCACGCGTCGACCGCGCTCGCGTAGCCCTGCAGCCGGGCCTGCGAGTACTCCGGGCTGCCCGCAAGGCGGAACACGATGCTCGTGAGCTCGACGCGCCGATCGACGCGCACGACGATCGCGGCATGCTCCTGCGCACGCACGGGCGCCAGCGCGACGGCCGGGAGGGCGAGAAAGCGAACGAGGACGCGAAGGCCCATGGCACCACCGAGCGAGCGAGACGCCCGCGATCCTGCTGCGACACAGTAGACGGCCATCCGGTGGGCTTCCAAAGTCCGGAGCCGCGGACGCGCCGGAGGGGTCGCCGACATCGTCCCCGCGTCGTGCCCACGGCGCGCGCGCGCGTTGTGCAAAGCTGCGCAAACACCTGAGAAGATGGCTCGCCAGGGCGAGTGCCTGGCGGTCCGCCACGACTTCTCCGGATCCACACCTGCACGCTCCGCCGAAGGCGTGCACGGATTGCGCGCGATGGTCGGCACGCACGAAGGGCAGCCCTGCCATCGCTAGCGCCGCGCGGAGGGCATCCGCACGAGAGCTTGTAGTTCTCGTGAAGATCCGATGACTCCGGCTGGCCGGTCGCGTGCGCGCCTGCGTAGCGCGCCGCAACCACGCGGCACTCTGCCCCCGGATCGACGGCGCGCGCAGGCGCCTGCCCCCGAGTCTCGCCTCTCGCCTCCCTCCTCCCTCGTTGCGGCCCCGACCGAATCCCGTGAGCCCTTCGGTGCACGACGGCCAGCGCGCCTCACCTGCGACGCGCCGCCGGCCATGAATCCGACGCTCGAGTTCCAGCGCTACGAGTGCAAGTACCTCGTGCCGGAGCTGACCGCGGTGGAGCTGCAGCGCGCCTTCGCCGGCTACATCCAGCCGGACGAGCATGCAGCGAAGCACGCCGACCACTCCTACTCGATCGCGAGCCTCTACCTCGACTCCGCCGACCTGCGCCTGCACCACGAGACCCAGGGCGGGCAGCGCACGCGCTACAAGCTGCGCATCCGGACGTACGGCGACGACCCGGCCGACCCGGTGTTCTTCGAGATCAAGCGCCGGCACAACGCGATCATCACCAAGTCGCGCGTGATGCTGCCGCGGCCGGCGATGGCGGAGTTCTTCGCCGGCCGGCTCGACCCCGCGACGCTGTCGCCGCGCGACCAGGGTTGCATGGCCGAATTTGCGACCCGCCTGGTCGAGCTGCACGCGCGCCCCGTGGTGATCGTCCGCTACCGCCGCCAGGCGTACGTCGGGGCGCTGGAGCCCGGCGTGCGGGTCACGTTCGACCGCATGATCTGCTGCGCGCCGAGCGAGGAGGCCGTCGTGCGGCACGGCGGCGACGGCTGGATCCCGGTCGAGGACCGCCGCGTCGTCGTCGAGCTGAAGTTCCGCGGCGCGATGCCGGGATGGATGCAGGACGCGGTGCACCGTTTCGAGCTGCGCCGCACCAGCTACTCGAAGTACTCCAATTCGGTGCTCGCGTGCGGCATGGACCGCTTCGTCACCACGGCACCGCAGGCCCGCCTGCAAGCATGAACGAGCTGCTCGTCACACTGTTCGAAGGGGAACCGAACGGACTGTCGGGTACGCAGATCCTGACCTTCCTGATCCTGTCCTTCGTGCTCGGGCAGCTCCTCGCGTGGGTCTACGTGTGGACCCACAGCGGGCTGTCGTACTCGCGCGGGCAGTCCCAGTCGCTCGTGCTGCTGAGCGTGATCGTCACGCTCGTCATGCTCGCGGTCGGCAACAACCTGGCGCGCGCGTTCGGCCTGTTCGGCGCGCTCGCGCTGGTGCGCTTCCGCACCCCGATCAAGGACACGCGCGACACCGCCTTCCTGTTCATGGCGGTCGGCATCGGGATCGCGGTCGGTTCGCAGAACGTGCGCATCGCGATCCTCGGCACGGCCGTGCTCTGCCTGCTCGCGGTCTACCTGTTCTGGACCGGCTTCGGCGGGCGGGTCAGCCATGACGGACTGCTGCGCTTCTACCTCGCACCGGCGGGCGAAGAGTCCGCCCTGCGTGCGATCCTCGACCGGCATTGCGCCAGCTTCGCCCTCGTCCAGGCGCGCGACGCCGGCGGCAACCAGGAGCTCGCCTATCGGGTCCGGATCGGCGACGCCAGGCATTCGCAGGACCTGCTCGCCGAGCTGCGCGGCGTGCAGGGTCTGAGCGGCCTGTCGCTGTCGATCCAGGACCAGGATCAGGAGGTCTGACATGAGCGACGGCAAACCCGCTTCTCGTCCGCGCCGGTCGCTGCGCGACCTGCTGCGCCGGCCGCCACGCGGTGCCACGGTGGTCGTCTGGACCGCCGCGGTCGCCGGGCTGCTGTGGAACGCGACCACCGAGGTGACCGGGGTGCGCGTCGCCGGTTATGCCGAGGCGCGCAGCTTCGAAGTCGCCGCGCTGACCGATGGGCGCGTCGCGACGGTCACCGCGACGTTGCAGCAGGAGGTCGAGGCCGGCGACGTGGTCGCCACGCTCGACGACGAGCCGATCCGCCTGGCCCTGCGCGCCGCGGAGGCCGAGCTGGCGCGCCTGGTCGCCGCGCGCACCCAGGCGCTCGCCGCGCTGCAGGCCGCGGCCGCCCAGCGCGAGGCCCAGCATCGTGCCGAGCTGCGCCGGTTCACGACCGAGATGGAGAACCATCAAGTGGAGGTGCTGCGCACCGAGGCCGCACTGGCCGCGGACGAGCGCAGTCTCGCGCGCCTGGAAGGCGACGAGCGCCCGGGCGCCGCTGCCGAGCGCGACGCGCTGGCGGCGCGCATCCAGGGTCAGCGCGCCGTGCTCGCCGAGTTGCGCACGCTCCAGGACAAGGCCCGGCGCCAAGCCGAGGAGTTCGCCGAGGCCACGGCGCCGGTGCGGGATCCCGGCGTCGAACTGGCCCCGCACGACCAGGCGATCGCGGCGCAGCGCGCCCGCATCGAGGAGCTACGCCTCGCGCAGCGTCAGCTCGTGCTGCGCGCGCCGACCGCCGGGCGGGTGGCGAGTCTGCTCCGGCGTCCGGGGGAGGTGGTACGCGCCGGCGAGGCGATCCTCACCGTGATCGAGCACGAGCCGAGCACGGTGGTCGCCCACCTGCCCGAGGAGTTCGTACAGCGCATCGTCCCGGGCACCAACGCGGTGTTGCTGCGCCAGGGCAACCTGGGCGAGCCGATCGACGCGGTGGTCGTCTCCACCGGTGCGGAGATCGAGCGCGTGCCGCGCCGGATCGACGGCGGCTCCGCGGTGCCGCGCTGGGGCTTTCCCGTGCACGTCTCCTGT
>DATGPD010000014.1:0-2512 GCA_035305285.1 Planctomycetota bacterium | reverse complement strand
TGGCGATCGCGAGCAGCTGCGCCTCGGCCTCGTCGACCTTGCCGGCCTGGCGCAGCGCCTCGGCCAGACGGAACTGGATGTCCGGGTCGTTGGCGCGCAGGCGGACCGCCTGCTCGAACGCCTCCAGCGCCTCGGGCACGCGCTGGATCGCCATGAACTCGCGGCCGACCTCGAGGAACACCGCGGCGTTGTCCGGGTTGTCGCGCATCGCGGTGCGCCACACCTCGATCGCCGCGTCGAGATCGAACATCTCCAGGTGCAGACGGGCGATCTCGCGGAAGTGCTGCCGGCGCGCGCCGGGCGAGGCCATCGCCAGGCGTTGGTACTCGGCGAGCGCCGCCGCGAACTCCCCGTCCTCGGCGAGCAGGCGGGCGAGCATCACCCGTGCCTGCGCGTCGTCGGGCTGTTTCTCCAGCGCAGCGCGGAACGCGGCGATGGCCTGCGCGAAGTCGCGTTGCCGCGTGTAGGCCCGGCCGAGCACGAACGACGCCCCCGCGCTGCCGCGCTGCGCGGCCTCCTCGATCAGCGCGGGCAGCGCCTGCCCGCGCACCGCCAGGTCGACCAGCGTGTTGGCCGCCAGGTTGCGGTGACCGACGCCGCGGTCGTCCTCCTCGACGACGCGCCACAGCAGCGCGCGCGCTTCGTCGACCGCGCCGTCGGCGAGCAGGAGGTCGGCGAGCGAATACTGCGCCTCGCCGTTGTCGGGCTCGAGGGAGAGCCAGTCCTGCAGGCACGCGCGCGCCCGGTCCGCCAGGCCGTGCTCGCGCAGCGTGCCGACCAGCGCTTCCAGGCGGCGCGGGTTGCCCTTCGCCTTCGCGACCGCGCGGTCGAGGACCGCGACGGCGTCGTCGCGCATGTTCTGCTGGAAGTGGTAGTCGGCGAGGTCGGTGTAGCGCGCGATCGCGTCCGGCTCCAGCTCGATGGCGCGCTCGTACATGCGCACGGCGTCCTCGCGCCGGTTCCACATCGCGTACATCGCCGCGATGCGCGTGCACAGGCTCGCGTCGGTCAGGTTGCGCGCGAGCGCCTTCTCCCACTGGTTCTTGGCCTCGGCGAACCGCTCGCTCCTGGCGAAGAGCTGGCCCAGCTCCAGGTACAGCTCCATCTCGTCGGGCTTGACCGAGAGGACGCGCTGGTACTCGGCGATCGCGAGGTCGACCTTGTCCTGCTCGAGGTACAGCTCGGCGAGCCGGCGGGCGAGGCGCACGTCCTTCGGGAACCGCGGCGTCGCCTTGGCGAGCAGCGCGGCCGCGTCGTCCAAGCGGCGCATCTCGGTGAGCACCGAGGCGAGCATCTCGATGCCGGCGAGGTCGTCCTGGTTCTCGACGAGCTGGCCCTGCAGGCGCGCGACCAGCTCCTCGAGCCTGCCGGTGCGGCGGTAGATCTGCACGAGGCGCCCCTCGACCTCCTTGCGCAGCCAGTTGCCGCGGTCGGTCAGGGCGAGCACGCGTTCATAGGAGGCCATCGCCGCGGCCAGGTCCCCGCGCGCTTCGTGCAGCTGGCCGACGGCGCGCAGGACGCGGCAGTGCTGGCTCGGATCGGACTCGGTCTCGGCGAGCAGCGGCTCGTACTCGGCGGCCGCCTCGTCGAGCAGGCCGGCCTGGGCGAACAGCTCGGCGACGCGCAGGCGGCGAAAGAACTTGCCGCCGTCCAGTTCGCCGATCCTGCGCCAGGTCGCGAGTGCGGTGTCCTTGCGCTTGAGCGCGAGGTGGGCGCGACCGAGCCGCTCGAGCACGCCGGCCTTCGCCTCGGCGGTGCGCGCCGCGGGCATCGACGCCTCCAGTGCACGCGTCGCCAGCTCGTAGCGCTGCAGCTTCAGGTAGATGTCGGCGAGCACGCCGTGGATCTCCGGGGTCTTGCCCGGGATCGCGTCGAGGGTCTCCAGCGCCTCCTCGTCCTTGCCGGTGCGCAGGAGGATGCGGCCGAGCACGATGGACGACGCCGCGTCGGTCGGGTCCTTGGCGAGCTTGTCGCGCAGGGCCTGGGTCTCCTCGGCGACGACGTTGCTCGCCACCAGCATCTTGAAGTAGCTGTCGAAGAGCGCTTCGTGCGTCGGTTGCTGCTGCAGCAGCGCGCGCCGCCTCTCCAGCGAGCGTTCGCGCGCGGCCTGTTCACCGTCATCCTGCGCGAAGGCCAGCGGAGCGAGCACGACGGGGAACAGGACGAGGACGGGGCGCTTGGACATCTCGCTTCGCTCTGGCAACCGGCCGGGTCACGGCTGCTACGCGGTTCCGGGGGGCGGGCGATGATAGCGCCGTGCGCGAGGCCGCCGAACGCACCGTGGGCGGCGCCGGGCAAAGGTCCCGCGCGCGCGGCGACCACCTTGCACCGGCCGCAGCCGAGCTGATGATCGCTTCGACTGACACTGCACGTTGCGATGCTCGGGGCCGGTCGCGCGTCACGGTCGACGGCTCAACCGCCCGCAGGCGCGGGCGCGGGCGCTGCAACGGCGTCCATCCCGTTTCCCGACGGCCTGCTCATGAGCCCTTCGCTGGTCCGCGCGTCGCTCGTC
>DATGPD010000013.1:0-3538 GCA_035305285.1 Planctomycetota bacterium | reverse complement strand
GCGCTGGCCGTCGTCCTGTGCCGCGCCGGCCACGAGGTCCGACTGTGGGGGCACGACCCCACGTACACGGAGGAGATCGCGCGCACCCGGCGCAATCCGCGCTACCTCCCGGGCGCGATCCTGCCCGACGCGATCGCGGTCGGCCACGACGCGGCCCGCGCGCTGCACGGGACGGAGGTCGTGCTTGCCGCGGTGCCCACGCAGCACGTCCGGACGACGCTTTCCGGGATGGCTGCCGACCTCGCCGGCAGTCCGGCGATCGTGTCGTTGAGCAAGGGCCTGGAGCAGGCGAGCGGCAAACGGCCTTCGCAGGTGATCGGCGAGGTCCTCTCGGCGGTCGGCGCGCGCGTGCCGATCCTCGTGCTGTCCGGGCCGAGTCACGCCGAAGAGCTGGCGCTCGGTCTGCCCGCGACCGTGGTGCTCGCCGGTGAGACCGAGCAGGAGAAGCTCACGGCCGCGTTGCAGGCGTCGCTGTCGACGCCGGAGCTGCGCGTCTACCGCAACGCCGACATGCTCGGCGTCGAGCTGTGCGGCGCGCTCAAGAACGTGATGGCGCTCGCCGCCGGGATCGCCGACGGCCTCGGCTTCGGGGACAACGCCAAGGCGGCCGTGCTCGCGCGGGGTGTGGTCGAGATGGCGCGGTTCGGCGTGGCCGAGGGCGCGCGGCGCGACACGTTCTACGGACTTGCCGGGGTGGGCGATCTCGCGGTCACCGCCTTCAGCCGGCATGGCCGGAACCGCGCGTTCGGCGAACGCATCGGACGAGGTGAATCGGTCGACTCGATCCTCGCCACGACGCGCAAGGTCGCGGAAGGCGTGTGGACCGCGAGCGCGGTGCGCCAGCGCGCCGCCCGCCTCGGGATCGAGATGCCGTTGTGCGAGGCCGTGTGTCGCGTGCTGTACGAGGGCATGCCGCCGCGGGCGGCGGTGACCGAGTTGATGGCGCGCGATTACAAGGACGAGGCGCACTGACGTGGCCGGGCCGGGTGCAGGGCCGCCGCGCGCCGCGCCATGGCGCGACGCCGCCGGCATCGCCGCCGCGTCCTTGCTGCTGTATCTGGTGCTGGCGCAGGAGGCGCTGCACGGGCTCGACGTGCACGTCCACGTGTTCTTCCTCGTCCACGGCCGGCTCGAGCACCCGTTCCATCTGCTCTACCTGAAGCTCGCCGGCGCCGCGTGGACCGTGCTGCAGCCGCTCGGCTTCTCACCGCACGCGGCGCTGCGCCTGCTGTCGGCGGTCGGCACCGCGCTCGGGGTCCTCGCCGCGCACCGTGCCGCGGCGCGGTGCGGCTTCGATCGCCGCGCCGCGGCGCTCGTCACGGCGCTGGTCGCCGTCCCGCCTGCGGTGGTGTTCTTCGCCACCGTGCCCGAGATCCACGGCGTGTTCGCGGCGTTCGCCGGCCTGTGCTGGTGGGCCTGGGCGCGTCAGGTCGACCGGCCCGGATGGGTGCGCGCCGCCCTGCTCGGTGCCGCGACCGGCGTGGCGGCGAGCGTGCACGCGACGGGTCACCTCCTCCTCGGAGCGTGCGGCGCGCTGGCGGCGGCGCGCTCCGCCGAGCCGCGGCGCGCGCTGCTCGGGCTCTGGCCGGCGGTCGCGGTGCACGCTTGCGCGGCGCTCGCGTTCGCCGCGTGGCTCAGGCCAGAAGGGGGGAGCACCGCGTTCGCGGACCAGCTGCGCTTCCTGCGCGAGTGCGCTGTCGATCTGCACGCCGTCAACGTGTGGCGCGTGGTGCGTGACGAGTGGCTCCTCGCGTTCCTCCCGCTGTCGGTCGTCGGCCTCGCCGCGTTGCGGCTCCGGCCGTGGCGCGCGTTCGCCGGCGTGGCGCTCGCCGCGCTCACGGTCTACCTCGCGGTCGCCTACGTCCTGCTCGACGACATCAACGAGCGCGGCGCGTACCTGCTGCCGCTGGCGCTGCCGTTCGCGATGCTAACCTTTGCCGCGGTCGGAGCGCGCGGTGTGCTGCCGTGCGTCCTCGTCGCGCTCGCCGCGGCGGTGGTCCAGGTGCAACGCCACGACCGCGTCACGCCCGCGACCTGGGTGCCGGGTTTCCTCGCGGTCGCGCGCGAAGGCCCGCTCGCCGTGCTGTGTCGCGACGTCGAGGAGCAGGAGCACATCACCCGCGCGCTGCCGGAGGTTCCGTTCCTCCGGGTCGATTCGCTGGTGGCGACCGCCGAGAAGGGCGACGCGGCGTATCCGGAGTTCTGCCAGTCGTTCGACGGCACGGTCGCCCACTTCACCTCGGCAGGGCGGACCGTGCTGATCACCGCGCCGGCGTACGAGGCGCTGCTCGCGACCGGGGATCGCTTCTTCGCGCGCTTCGTACATGAACACCTCCAGGCGCGTTACCGCCTGGAGGAGGTTCACCGCGAAGGGTTTGCGGCCCTGCGCGTCGTGCCGCGGTGAGATCCGCGGTCAGTTGATGACGGTCTGGACCGCGTCGGTGTGCGCGATGCCGTTCACCGCGCCGGAGTCGGCCACGAACCACTGCAGCGCGATCGTGAAGCCCGCGGCTCCGACGGGCGGGATCGGCAGCTCGAGGAGCGCGGTGCCGACGCCACGGCCAGCCGTGCCGGTCGTCACGAACGGCAGGACGACGATCGGGTTGACGAACACGTCAGCGAGGCCGGGGAGCTGGATCTGCTGCGTCGGCGTGCCGAGCGCGAGCACCGCCGGCGAGGCCGGAGCGGCCTGCTCCAGCACGAAGCCGAGCTCGTTGCTCATCGCCGGCCAGCCGTACACGACCTGGACCGGGACGCCGTTGGTGCCGGCCTTGGCGAGGCCGTACGGCACGATGGGGTTCGTCCGGTAGTCGGCGAACAGGCGGATCTTGTACGGACGAGCCGGCCAGGGCTGGGCGCCGTTGTTGGCGCCGTTCCAGGTCTGCCCGCCGTCGAAGGAACCGCGGTACGGGACGTCGCCGACGGTGTTGGTCGAGAGCGGAGTGCGCGCGCCGTTGGGCGTGCCCCAGACGACCCAGAACACCTCGCCCTGGAGGAGGTTCACCGGCTGGGGCAGCGCCGCGCCCTGCCAGGTGATGACGGTGGACTGGGTGTAGGAACCGTCACCGCTGACGTTCTGCAGGGGACGATCGTTGATCGGATCGTGGCTCCAGATCGCCATGGTGGCCGGGCCGCCCACCAGGCCGGTGTGCACCTGGACGGCGCTGATCGTGTAGTTGGCCTCGGCCACGAGGCGCATGCCGAACAGCAGGTTGGGGCCGCCCATCGTGACGTTGGTCACCAGCGTGCCGTCGTCATTGCGGTTGGCGACGATCTGCTGCGCGGGGAGGGCAGCGGAGAGAGCGAGGACGAGAAGGAGAGATCGCATGTCGCGCGGTATGTTAGCAGGAGCGGTGTCGCCGGGGACGCGGCGCGAGCGCTTCACGATCCCATGCGAGGGTTGCCCGACGCGTGTGCGTCGAGGTGGTCTCCCGTGTGAGCGGCGCTCTGCATTCGATGCCATGCGCATGCGGTGCTCTTGGTGCTCGTCGATGCGCACGTCCGTGATCGACCGTGTGCGAAGGTCTGCAGCGGGCCA
>DATGPD010000012.1:0-2396 GCA_035305285.1 Planctomycetota bacterium | reverse complement strand
GCCCGCGCAGGGTCTCGCTCGTCCCGTTCTTCCCCGTGGGATACGCCTCGTGGATGAACATGGCGGGGGCCTACGACGCGGACCTCCAGGGCGTCGTGTGCAGCTGCGTGACCCCGTATCAAAAAGTCCAGGACTACTTCGTCCAGAAGGATTTCGCCGACCTCACCTTCCTCGTCGGCGATCGCGTCCCCACCTCGTGGGAGGCCCATGCCCGCGCGTTCGAGGGCGACGGGGGCCTGCACGACCCGGATGGACTGCGTGCGCCGGAGCTCGCCCGCGGCGACGCGCGCTACGAGCTCCCGGCGTGCATCCTGCAATATCGTCTCGACCTCGCGCCCGACCAGCGCGAAGCGCTGCGTTGGCTGTTCGGGCCGGCGCGAACCCGCGACGAGATCGCCGCATTGCAGGCACGCTATCTGCCCGAGGCACGCGCCGCGGCCGAAGACGCACGTTACGACGCGTTCGTCCGCGCCTCGACGCCCGCCGTGCAAATCACCAGCCCCGACGCGGACTTCGATCGATTCGTCAATCGCTGGCTTCCGCGGCAGATCCACTATCAAGGCTCCGCCCACCGCCTCACGACCGATCCACAGACGCGCAACTATCTGCAAGACGCGATGGGGATGCTCTACCTCGAGCCCACGCGCACGCAGGCGGCCCTCCGCACCGCCCTCGCGCAACAACGTCGCGACGGATCGATGCCCGACGGCATCCTGCTGCGCCCCGACGCCGAGCTCAAATACATCAATACGATTCCACACACCGATCACGCAGTCTGGCTCGTGCTCGCGCTGGACGCGTATCTCGACGAGACGGGTGACCACGCTTTCCTCGACACGACGCTTCCTTTCCACGACGACGAAGGCGGCGCGACCGTGTTCGAGCACGTCTGTCGGGCCGTCGATTGGCTGCTCGCACATCGCGACGCCCGCGGGCTCTCGTACATCGACCAAGGCGATTGGTGCGATCCGATGAACATGGTCGGCTACAAGGGCCGAGGCGTCTCGGCGTGGCTGACCGAAGCCGTCGCCTACGCGTGCCGCCGCTGGGCCACCGTGTGCACGGCGCGAGGCGATCACGCCCGGGCCGCGCGCGAGGAGGCACACGTCGAAGCGTTGAACGCCGCCCTCAACACGCATTTGTGGGATGGCGAATGGTACGGGCGCGGCATCACGGACGACGATCGCGTCTTCGGAACCGCGGCCGACCCCGAAGGTAGCATTTTCCTCAATCCGCAGACCTGGGCGCTGCTGTGCGGCGCGCCCTCGCCGAGCGACCGGGAGCGTTTGCTCGCGGCCGTCGAAGCCCGCCTGCGCACGCCGTTCGGCTACGCCCTGCTCGACCCGCCGTTCACCGGCATGCGCGAGGACATCGGGCGCGTCACCCAGAAGCACCCCGGCACCGCGGAGAACGGCTCGGTCTACAATCACGCGGCGGCGTTCTTCGCCTACGCGCTCTATTCGATCGGGCGCGGCGCACAGGCGTACGCGGTGCTGCGCGCGATGCTGCCCGGCCCCGACCGCGCCGACATCCGCCGCCGCGGCCAACTCCCCACGTTCATCCCGAACTACTACCGCGGCGCACACCGGCTGTTCCCGCGCACCGCGGGGCGCTCGAGCAACCTCATCCACACGGGCACCGTCGCCTGGTTCTATCGCTGCCTCGTCGAGCACTTGGTCGGCCTGCGCGGGAGCGGAGCGGACCTCGTCGTCGACCCGCAGCTCCCCGACGCGTGGCCCCACCTCCGCGCGACGCGACGGTTCCGCGGCGCCGTGGTGGAGCTCGAAGTCACGCGTCGTCCCGACGCGACGACCCGGGTGATCCGCGTCGACGGAGCGCCGTGCGATGGCCGCATCGAACGCCCCGAACGTGACCGACACTACCGCGTGGACGTGACGCTGCCGCCCGCGGAATCGACGAGCCCGTGAGCTCCCGAGGCCATCGCGCGGTACTTGCTCACGACCATGCGCACCTGGACATCGTCGTGTCTCCTCGGGCTCGCGCTCCCCGTCGTCGCCTGCACGCCGACGAACCCGGGCCCGGACACGAGCACGACCGAAGCCCGCACGGACACGCGCGGAGACGCCGACGCGTCCGAGGGCGGTGAGGCGTCGGCCGACGCTTCCGCGGCAGACGCGAGCACCACGTCCTCCGGCACGGCGAGCACGGCGAGCACGTCGACGTCCGGCGCCGACACGACGGGCGGCGACACGACCACCACGCACGCCACGACTGGAACCACCGACGCGACCACGCGCGACGCCGAAGCCGAGGAGACCCACGGCGACGGTTCGAGCGGCACCACCACCGGAGCGACGGACGACCCGAGCTGCGCGTGGGCGAACCATGATCCCGACGACCCGCCCGGCCTCCTCGCGCTGTCGGGCAACCTCGGC
>DATGPD010000011.1:0-2627 GCA_035305285.1 Planctomycetota bacterium | reverse complement strand
GCGGCATGCTCGCCCGCAACCTGCAGTCCCGCGTGGTCAACCTGACCAACGTCCGCGAGACCGAGGCGACCAGCGCGATCACCTCGGAGACCCTGGTGAGCAGCGATTACGTGCTGCAGAACGCCGAACTGGTGGCGACCTGGATCGACCGCGAGGGCCATACGGGACGGCCCGGCACGGTGTGGGTCATGATGCGCATCCCCCGCCGCTGACGCGGCGCGCGACGGCGGCACCGCGCCGGCGCGCGTGAGCCCGGCGGGTGCCATTCCGCGCGTTCGCCGCACCGGACCGGATGCCCGCGAACGCGGATCGCGCCGTGCCGCCGGTGCGGCAGCGGTCCCCTTGCACCGCGGTTCGTCCGCCTCGATCGTGACCGAAAGGATGCGGCAGACGCCGCGGCTCTCGCCATGACCCGATTCCGTTCCCGTGCGATTCCCTGCCTGCTGCTCGGCGTCGCCTCGCTCGTCGGGTGCCACGCCGCCGACCGTCGTGGCGGCGAGCCGGCGGCGCCCGACACCGCGTCCCCGCCGGTCGCGCGCGAGGCCCGCGCGGACGGACTCGACGTCCCGCTCACCTTGCGCCCGCTGGCCGGTGCGGCGATCGCGTCCTGCCAGGATCGCGGCGCGGTGCTGGTCGTCGCCGACCGCTACCACGCACGCCCTGCCGACGACCTGCCGCAGCTCGCCCTCGGCGTCGCCGCGCTGCGCGAGCAGCTCGTCACGTCGTGCGCGATCCCGGCGGCGAACATCGTCGAGAAGTCCGGGCCCGCCGCGATCCCGCAAGAGATCGAGGGCGCGATCCGCCGGTTCGGCGAGACGGCGACCGGCGCACCGGCGCTGCTCGTGGTGTTCTACGCCGGGCACGGCGCGATCGACGGCGACGGGCAGCTCCAGCTCTTCACGCACTACACGACGCGCGACGGCGGCGGATTCCGGCACACGCTGGCGCGTGCCCAGATCCTGCGCTGGCTGGACGCGGCGCGCGTGAGCGCGAAGGCGCGCGGCGTCGAGCTGCAGACCGTGCTGATCGTCGACGCCTGCCGCACGGCCACGCTGTCCGCGCCGCCGCGCGCCAGACTCGTGCGCCAGGAGACCTGGGAGCTGTACAGCACCGGCGAAGGCGAGCTGGCCGAGGCGCCGCGCGCGCGGGCCACGCCGTTCGTCGAGGCGCTGTGCACGAGCCTCGCCGCACTCGCGCAGCGCGGCGAGGCCGACCTGCGCGCGGTGTTCCAGGAGTGCCGGCGCGCGCTCGCGGAGTCGGGCGTCGACCAGCGGCCACAGCTCGTCGCTCCGCGCGAGGACGCGGGCGGGCCGGCCCTGGTCATGCCCGGGCGCGTGCGGATCGGGCTGCGGGTCGTCGACGCGCTGGCCGACACGCTGGTCGACGTCGGCGACGACGGTCTGCGCGCCGACGGCAAGCCGCTGCCGCGCGAGGGCGAGTTCTTCGTCCTGCAGACCTCGGCCGGCCGCAACGTGCAGGTGACCGTGCAGGCGCCGGGCTATCGACCGTTCGATCGGAGCCTGCCGGTGCACGCGCACGACAACGGCAGCGCGTTCGCGGTGCCGATCGCGCCGCTGGTCACGCGCGTGCGCGGACGGGTGTCGCCGCCGGTCACGGTGGCGGTCGCCGCCGAACTGGACGACGAGCGCGCGGTGCCGCGCGACGGCTACCACCGCATGCTCTTCCACACCGCGGTGAACGACCCCGAGTTCGAGCTGCTGCTACCGCCCGCAGCCGAGGGGTCGCGTGCGCGCATCGTGGTCAAGCAGTACGGCCGCGAGCTGGCCGCCGTGCCCGTCGACCTCGCCGCGAGCCAGCCGGATCCGCGCCTGCCCGGCGTGCGCGTCCTCGACGTGGGCAGCATCGACCTGCCCGGGGCGGACGTGTCGGCGTTGCCCGCCGGGCCGGATCCCGACGCGGTCGCGCGCCTCGCCGCCGCGGCGTTCGCGCAGGACGACCTCGGCGGCATCCGCCTGCCGCCGCAGTTCGCCGAGCCGATCCTGGTCCCGCCGACGTTCTCCGACTCCGCGCAGCGCATCATCTGGGACGAGGCGCTGACCGCCTACCAGGACGGCAACCTCGAGCTGGCGCGCGTGCACCTGCAGAGCCTGGCGAACAGCCTGCGCGGCACGCCGGACCTCACGGTCGGCAACCTCCTCGGGCACGTCGAGCTGCGCCTCGCGACGCGAGCGGCCTCCGACGCCGACGTCGCCGCTCGGATCGCGGCCGTGCAGCAGTCCGACGGGCTGCTGGCGATGTCCCTGCGCGTCGTGCTCGCGGCGCGCAAGCTGCGCCAGGCGAACCAGCTCGTCGAGAAGGGCGACCGCGGCGGCGCGGTCGCCGCCTTGCGCGAGGCGGTGATGCTCGAGCCCGACGACGACACGCCGTACGCGAGCGAGGCGCGCCGCCGCCTGCGCGAGCTACGCTGGTCGATCGCCGCGACCCTGTACCGCAAGCTCGGCGAGGACGAGGCGCGCCTGGTCGCCGAAGAGCTGCGCGCGGACGACCCCGAGACGTGGAACGACCCCGACTGGCACCGCATCGAGCAACCGCTCCTGATCGGGCCGATCGTCCAGCTCCTGCGCGAGGGCCTCGAACGCGGCCTGGCGAACGACGACTGGTCGGTC
>DATGPD010000010.1:0-3024 GCA_035305285.1 Planctomycetota bacterium | reverse complement strand
CGCGCTGACCACCAGGCGACGCGAGTCCGGTTCGCGCTTGATGCGCTCGACGACGTCGGCGATCTGGTCGATCGTCCGACCGTCGGCGCCCCGCCAGCTCCGCCACTGCGCGCCGTAGATGGGACCGAGGTCGCCGTCCGGTCGGGCCCACTCGTCCCAGATCGTCACGCCGTGCTCGTGGAGGAAGCGCACGTTGGTGTCGCCGCGCAGGAACCAGAGCAGTTCGACGAGCACCGACTTGAAGTGGACCTTCTTGGTGGTCACGAGCGGGAAGCCCGCGGCGAGGTCGAACCGGAGCTGGCGGCCGAACACGCTGCGCGTGCCGGTGCCGGTGCGGTCGCTCTTGTGCGTGCCGTGCGCCAGCACGTCCTTCAGCAGATCGAGGTAGGCCTGCATGGCGGGTGCCGTTGTAGGCACGATGCCACCGGCGCGGAAGACACTGTGCCCGCCGCGCGTGCCGCACATGCCGCGCAACGCGCGCGCATCGCACGTGTCCCGGGGCGGGACGCGTACGCGGTACGGTTGATGCACGGGCGCGCGCCGTGGCTACAACGTCCGCCATGAGCGCCGCCCCGTCCCGGCTGTGGTTCGAGCAGGCGTTCGCTTCTTCGCCGCACGGGATGCTCCTGCTCGACGACCACGGGCGCGTCGAACAGGCCAACGCCGCCGCCGCGCGGCTGTTCGGTTGGACCGCGTCCGAGCTGGTCGGACGCGCGGTCGACGACCTCGTCGCGCCCGAAGGCCGGCGCAAGCTGGAGCTGCTGCGCGCGCGCTTCACCGCCGGACGCGGCGGTCCGCCGCGCCGCGACGTCGAGATCCTCGGCCAGCACCGCGACGGCCGCACGTTCCCGGTCGCAGTGGGCCTCGGCGTCATCGAACGAGACGGGCGACCGCGCGTGCTGATCTCGGTGGCCGACCTCTCGCGCCGGCTGCGCGCGGAGCAGCGCATCCGCAGCCAGAACGACGCCCTGCGCGACGCGATCATGCGGCGCACCGCCGAGCTGGAAGAGGCCAACGCCCGCCTGCTCGCGGAGGTCGAGGAGCGGCGACGCACCGAACGTGAATTGCGCGCGGTGCAACGCCGCCTGCAGGAGCTGAACAGCGAGCTGACCAGGCTCGCGCTGATCGACGACCTCACCGGACTCGCCAACCGGCGACACTTCGAGTCGCGCCTGTGGGTCGAGTACCAGCGCGCGGCGCGGACCCGCTCGCCGCTGTCGCTGGTGATGGTCGACATCGACTTCTTCAAGCGGTTCAACGACCACGCCGGCCATCCGGCAGGCGACGACTGCCTGCGCCGGGTGGCACGGGTGGTCGCCGGCTGCCTGCGCCGCCCGGGCGACCTGATCGCGCGCTTCGGCGGCGAGGAACTCGCTGCGGTGCTGCCCGACACGCCGCACGAAGGTGCGCTGCAGATCGCGCGGTCGATGCTCGCCGCGGTGCGCGCCGCCGCGATCCGCCACCCGGCCGCGCCGTCCGGCCTCGTCACGATCAGCGCCGGGGTCGCGAGCACCGACATGCGTCCGACCACCTCCGCGCGCGAGTTGCTCCAGGCCGCCGACCGCGCGCTCTATCTGGCGAAGGCGCGCGGCCGTGACCGGGTGTGCGGCGCGATCCCGGCGGTGCGCGACGTGCTCACCGCGCGGGAAGGCGGCGCGACCTGAACGCTCCGGCGCGCGACGCCCGGGACCTGCGCGGCGTGCGGCCTCACCACCACAGGCGGTCGAGGTGGTCGCGGAAGCCCTCGACCGTGCGCTCTGCCGGCTCGCCGCCGAGGCGCACGAGCGCCGGTTCCACCGCGGCGCGCACCTGCGGGTCGGTGCTGCTGTAGAGGTGCCACAGCGGCAGAGTGTCGCGCGGCTCGGCGGCCGCGGCGGCGACCTCGGCGGCGAGCGCGCGCCGCCGCTCCGGCTCGTGCGCCGCGTCGAACGCGTCGAGCCGCGCGCGCAGCTCCTCCGAACAGTCCGTGAACCGCGGCGTGCCCGCGCCCACCCTCGGCACGGCGCGACACTCGGCGCCGCGCGGGATGAACACCTCGCGCCCGTCTTCCACGAAGGCGACCTGCCCCATCGTGACGACGACGTGCGCGACCTTGCTGGCCGGGTCGACCTGCAGCGTGTACTTGCAGCCGAGGTCGACGCAGGTCGCGGCCGGCGTGTCGACCTGGAAGAAGCGTGCCTTCACCTGCGGGAACACGAAGGCCTCCAGGCTGCCGCGCTCCAGGTAGAAGCGTCCCTGCTCGTCGTCGAGACGGCGCACGTGCAGTCGGCCGCCCGGCGCCAGCGTCAGCCAGCCGACGGTGCTCAGGCTCAGGTGCTGGGTTTCGTCCCGGGTTTCGATCCACTCGTCGATCCCGACCGGCGCGCCGTCGGCGCGCACGATCGCGATGCCGCTCGCGGTGCGTGCGGAGTGTGACCTGCCCGACAGGAGGCGCAGGACGACCGCGGCGAGCACGACGGCGGCGGCAGCCGCCGCGAGGATCCACCGCACGCGGAGCCCGCGGGCCGGGGGCGGCATGGCGGGGGGAGCGGTCTGCTTGCGCCCGTGCGCGAAGCGCCCGAGCAACTCCTCCAGGCGGCGGACGTCGTCGGGCGCCGGGCCCGAACCGTCGAAGAGGTAGTCGGGCTCGCTCATGCCCAACCCTCCTTGTGCAGGAGCGGCCGCAGCATCTCCATGCCGCGGTGCAGGTTGACCCGTATCGAGCCGTGCGTGAGCCCGGTGCGCTCCGCGATCTCCGGCCCCGACAGGCCCTCGACCAGGCGGAGCACGAGGGTCTCGCGGTAAGCGTCGGGCAGCGTGCGCACGAGCGCGAGCACGCGCTCGGCCAGTTCGCCGTCGCCGCGCTCGGCCGCCTGCGGCTCGTGGTCGAGCGGCGCCGCCTGCCGCCGGCGCCGGCGGCGGAGGAAGTCGCGCGCCACGTTCCGCGCGATGCCGCACAGCCAGGCACCGATCGCGCCCGGGTCGCGCAGGTCGGCGATGCGGTGGAACACCTTCAAGAACACGTCCTGGGTCACGTCGTCGGCG
>DATGPD010000009.1:0-3017 GCA_035305285.1 Planctomycetota bacterium | reverse complement strand
CGCGCCTGCACGAGGACGTCGCGCAGCAGTTGCTCCGCCGCCTCGCCGACGTCGTCACGCCCGAGCACGTGGGCGCGCTCGACGCCTTCGTCGCGCAATGGTCGACCCCGCCTGCGATCCTCCACCACCCGAGCGAGGAGGAGAAGGACCCGAGAGCGGGGCCCGCGTCGCACCTGCTGCTCGACTTCGCGGTCGACATGCTGCACCGGACCGGTTCGCCCGACGCGTTGCCCGCGTTGCGACGCGTGCTGGCGACCGACTCGGCTGCACTGTCCGGAGAAGCGGCGAAGGCGATCGGCTCGGTCGTCGCGCACGCCGCGGCAGCGGCCATTGCGGTCGCCGGCCCGGCGCGCCGCGACCTGCTCGTCGAGTTCCTCGGCAGCGACCGCGCGGTGCTCGTGCGCGCCGCGCTCGACGCGCGCGAGAGCACCGAGGACCCCGAGCTGGCGGCGCAGGCACGCGAGGCGCTGCTGCGCGTGGTCGCCGGCTTGAATGACCTGGGGACCTACCTCGAACGCCTTGCACCCGAGGACCGCCTCGCCGTCGCGACCGCCGTGGTCGAGGACGAACGCTTCCCGCGGGTCTCGGTGTCGGTCGCCGTCGCGGTGCTCACGGTGCTCGGCGACCGCAAGGACAGCGAGCTCGTTGCGACGCTCGCAGCCGGTGCACGGCACCGCAATTGGTCCGTTCGCCACGTCGCCGCCGAGCAGCTCGGCCGCACCTACAGCAAGGTGGCGGCACCCGCGCTCCTCGAGCTGCTCAAGGACGACGATGGCAGCGTGCGCCAGACCGCGCAGCGCAGCCTGGAGGCGATCGCGAACTACGTCGACAGCCGTGCGAAGTGGGAGGAGCGCCTCAAGTGAGCGCTGCTCGTCCGGTTCACTCGAACTCCGCGACGTCGGTCTCGCCGCCGCTCGGGATGCCGAACTCGATGCCGAACTGGACCGCGTGCCACGCGATCGCGACCGGATCACATCCGGCCCGCACAGCACGCGCAGCGCGCCGGAGGGACGGCAAGACCACGCGTGTATCGCCCGGCAGCGCAGGAACTCGTCCGACTCCCCGTTCGACGCCTTCTACCGCACCCAGCGCCACGGCGTCCTGGCGAGGTCGGCTGCGTCGAGTACGCCGTCTTCCAGCAGCGCGTCGATCAGTTCCGTCGCGCGCCGGCGGTAGTCGGCGTGCAGCGTGCGGTCCGCGTCGCTCGCCGTGAGCCGCGCGCACTGGCAGTACAACGACGCGGCGTCGCGCCGCGGCCGTGCGCCGAGCCCGGTAAGCGCGAGGAGCCTTGCGGCGTGCCGGGCGGCCGTTTGGTGGTCGCCGCTGCGAGCATGCGCGGTGCCGGCTTCCACCGCTGCCCGGCGCATGCGCTGCCGGTATTCGGCGGTCCCCGGATCGCTGCGCAGCACGGTCTCCATGTGCGTGACCGCGGCGTCGAACGTCGCGGCGGCCGCGGTCCGCTGGCCGAGTTCGACGAGCACGCGGGCCCGGTTCAGCAGGGCGCCGGCCAGATTGTGCCGGTAGCGCGGCAAGTCGGGATGGCTGTCGACGAGCTGCTGCCACTCCGTCGACGCGCGCGCGAACAGCGCCTCGGCAGCCGCATCGTCCGATGCGCGTCGGCGTAGCAGGCCCTGGACGTTGCGCAGGTTGGCGCGCGCGGCCGCGAGCTGGCGGCGCCCGGGTTCGGCGTCGAGCAGGCGGTCGAGAACCTGCAGGTGCCCGTTCGCGACCTGTTCGGCTTCTGCGTCCCGGCTCAGCGCCAGGAGCTGGGCGGCGTAGTTGGCGATCCGCCCGGCGAGCGAGTCCTCGTTGGCGCGCGACCCGTCGAGGGCGAGCGCCTTGCGGCCGATGTCGATCGATTCGGCCGACAGCACCGCGGCCTCGTCGTGCGCCCGCTCGGTACGCCGCGCCACGGCCAGGTTGGTCAGGACCGAGCCGAGGCGAGCGAGCACGCGCGCGTCCTCCGGATGTCGGTCGTGCAGCGCGCGCAGCTCGACCAGCGCCCGCTCCCACAAGTCGCGCGCCGCCGCGGGCTGCTGCCGGCGCAGCAGCTCGCAGGCCTCCATGTCGCGCAGCCAGCAGCGGTCGGCCCGCAGGTCGACCCGGCCGGGCTGGTCGGTGAGCAGCGCGTCCACCAGGTCCGCAGCTCGGCGCGTGGCCTCGGCGGCCTGGTCGAACTCGGCAAGCTGGATGTGCGCGGTGGCGAGCCGCGCGTACGCCCGGTACAGCTCCTCGGCCGAACCGGCGTCGTCGCGCCGCACCGCGACGAACTCGCGCAGGAAGCGCACCGCCTCGCGCAGCAGTTCGCGTCGCAGGGGCTGGGCGGCGGGCGCGTCCTCGAGCTGCTCTTCGGCGATCTTGGTGAGCAGGCTGTCGACTGCGTCCGACGCCCACACGGCGTTGCGTTCCGCCCGCCGAGCCTGGCCCTCGACCCGGTTCATCAGGAGCAGACTCGCCACCAGGCCGGCGACCAGGGCGACGACCCCGAGCGCGCTCGCCGTGGTCAGCGCGCGGTTGCGCTGCATCCACTTGCGAAGCTCCGCGAACGTGCCGCGCTCGTAGGCGTCGACGACGCGGACTTCCAGGTAGGCACGCAGGTCGTCGGCGAGCGCGCGCATGTCGCGGTAGCGCTGCTCGGGCTCGCGGGCCATCGCTCGGTCACAGATGGCGGCGAGTTCCGTGCCGGCGAGCGACCCGTCGAGGGTGTGCAGCGGCGCGGGCGCCCCGGCGAGCACCCGGGCGAGGACCGTGCGCTGCGACGCCGGGTCGCCACCGTTCGCGTAAGGCGGTCGTCCGGCGAGCACCTCGTACAGCATCGCCCCGATCGCGTACACGTCGGCGCGCTGGTCGATCCGCCGGACCTCGCCGCGGGCCTGTTCCGGCGCCATGTAGGCCGGCGTGCCGACGACGTCGCCGTCCATGGTCGCCGGCGACCCGCCCTCGCCGTCCCCACGGTCGGCGTGCGGCGTGTGCGCCGCCCGCCCCTCGGGCGCGATCCGTACGGCGCACGGGTCCTC
>DATGPD010000008.1:0-3289 GCA_035305285.1 Planctomycetota bacterium | reverse complement strand
GCAACTGGCGGCTCGCCCGGTCGATCGCCGAAGAGCAGCTCAGCAAGCTGCAGGCGGGCGCCAACGAGTTCAAGCCGGAGCCGATGCCGGTCGACGTCGAGGGCTACCCGGGCTTCCGCTACGTCGTGCTCATCGGGCAGGAAGCGATCTCCAACGCCGAGGCGGAGATCGACAACATGATGGCGGACGACATGACCACCAGCGACCGCCGCATGTGGCAGCGCGAGCGCGACGATCTGCGCATGGCGCGGCAGAAGGGCCTGAGCATCGACGACTACCGCCGGCAGACGCTGGAGCGGGAGTCCGATCCGAACGCCGTCCCGAGCGAGGACGACCTCGAGGAGGTCGCGGTGATCGTGTACTTCCCGAACGCGACGCTCGATCCCGACGACCCGCGGCGGGAACAGACCTTCATCCTCAAGGCGAAGGTCTCGACCCTGGCGATCCATGGCCTCACCCCGCAGCAGGCGGACGGCCTGGCGGCGCAGAAGGGCCTGACCGCGAACAACCCGAGCGGCGGCGCCGGGGCGGCGCCGGGAGGCAAGTCCGATGGATGACCGAACGACCCCGCCGGCGCACGACGGCTTCACCCTGATCGAGGTGATGCTCGCGGTGATGATCACCGCGATGCTGATGCTCACCGTGCACATGACGTTCATGGGCACGCTGCAGGCGAGCATCGAGATGGAGTCGCTGTCCGAGGACAAGGAGCCCGGGCCGCGGATCCTCGCGATGATCGAGCGCGACCTCGAAGGGCTCTGGCACTGCAACATCAAGCACAACAAGGTGCTGCGCGGGCGCAACCTCGACATCGCGGGCACGCCGGCCGACCGCATCGACCTGCTCACCACGACCGACGCGGCGAGCGTCGTGGTCGACAACGTCGGCGTGGCGCGCCGTCCCAGCCTGTGCGAGGTCGGCTACTGGCTGCGCCCGAACCCGGACAACCCGCAGCTGCTCGAGCTGTGGCGGCGCGAGGACCCGATGATCGACGACAACCTGATCAGCGAGGGTCGCTTCCAGCTCGTGCACGACCGCATCAAGAGCTTCAACATCAAGTACTACGCGACCCTCGGCTACGAAGCCGAGGAGCTGAACGAGTGGGACAGCAGCGTCGAGGACACGCTGCCGCGCCGGATCCTGGTCGAGTTCACCCTGGAACGGAAGGTCGCGAACCGCAACCGCAGCTCGGGGGCCGAGGTCGGCGACGACGGCCCGGTCGAGCGCACCTACACCCGGCACATCGTGCTCGACCCGCGCTACCCGGAGATCCTGAAGCCCGGGGTCGCGCTCATCCCGGTGCGTCCCGGCAAGCCGAGCGTCGCGCAGGGTGGCGGCGGCGGTGGACCTGCGGGCCCGGCCGGTCCGGCAGGCGGCGGGGGCATCTCCGGCAACCTCGGCGAGCAGACGATCACGGTCGGCGAACAGGGCCGCGGCCGCGGCGGGCGCAACGGTGCGCGCGCCGGCGGCAACATGCCCCCCGGCGCGACCCCCACGCCCCTGCCGGCGCCCGGACGCGGCGGCACCATCAACTTCGGCGACCTGCTGCGCGGCGGGCGCGGTGGCGGAGGCGGAGGCCTGTTCGGCGGCGGCCTGGGCGGCGGCGGCGGCGGACAGGGCGGCGGCCGGCGCTGAGGCGGCGGACGCGCCGCGAAGAGACGCGCGCAGACCGGCACGGGCCTTCGACGCGCGCAGAGTCTCGGGGACCGCGGCCCGCGCCGCGCACGCCACGCGCCCGGCCTTCAGCGCCGCTCGAGCACCGCGCCGTACGGCGTCGCCGCAACGAGCCGGAAGTCCCGCCGCACGTCCGCCAGGAACCGGGCGTCGAAGTGCAAGTCGCGGTACCACGCCTCGGCCGACGCGCTCGACGGGTCCACCAGCAGCACGAGCCGCTGCAGCGCGCCCGGGTCGCTTCGGTCACCGAACCAGGCAGAGCGAATCTCCGGGTGCCGCGCGACCGCGGGCCCGAACAGGAACGGGTCCACGACGAGCGGCCGCGTGCCGCTGGTCCACGCGAGCAGCGGGTTCTCGCACAGCGTCGGCGCCGGCGGCTGCGCGCGCAGGATCGCCGCGGCCGACGCGAGTGGCGACTCCGGCAGCGGCGTCGGATCGCCGCACGGCACGCGCACCAGCGGCCGCCCGAACGCGATCGCGAGGCCCAGCGTCACGAGCACGTGCGGCGCGCGCAGGACTGCCGCGCCGGTCCGTACCGCCGCGACCGCGCCGGCGAGGCACGGCTCGAACAGGTGGTTCAGCTCGGTGCCGTGGCTGCGGTACTCGACGAACGCGCGGACGAGCGCGGCGAGCAGCCACCAGTCCAGCGCGTCCGCGCGCCGCCGGAGAAGGCGCAGCGCCGCGGCCGCGGTACCGCCGACGAGCAGGAGCGCGGTGACCGGATCGCGCACGACGTCGCGCAGGAACAGGCCCGCCTGCACCGGAAGCGTGCGCCCGGGTCGCGGCTCGAGGAGCGCGTAGCGCAGCCCGTTGCCCGCGAGATCCCAGCCGAGCACGCCGTGCGCGAGCGCGTAGCCGAGCAGCGTCCACGCCGCGCACCACGCGAGCAGCGCCAGGCCGCCGCGCGCCCGGCGCACCCCGGCCGCGGCGAGCGCCCCGACCCCGGCGGCGCACGGCGCGGTCAGCTTGGTGAAGAACGCCAGCGCGAACAGCGGCGCGGCCCGTGCCGCGTGCAGGCGCCCGTCGCGTCCGACGAACGCGAGCAGCGCGAGCGCGGCGAACACCGCGCCGCGCGGGTCGTCGGTGCAGGTCAGCAGCGCCGCGGTCACCGGCGTCGCGCACAGCAGGAGGACCAGCGCCGCCCACGCCGGCCAGGCGCCCGGCGCCGCGCGGCGCAGCAGCAGCAGGGCGAGGCCGACGGCGGCGAGCACCTCGAGCCGCACCAGCGCGCGCATCGCCGGAATCAGCGTGAACCCGCTGCCCGGCAGCAACGCGTAGGGCAGGAAGCCGAGGGGCTGGTAGAAGGTCGCGTAGATCAGGTCCGGGCGCTGCGCGTGCGGGTAGACGATCCCCTCCCGGGCCAGCTCGGCGAGCGTCAGGTACACGCCGACGTTGTGGTCCAGCTCGCACGCCGGATGCAGGCGCAGCGCGAGCAGCACGACCGTCAGCGCGACGAACGCCGCCGCGAGCGTGCCGGCGGCGATCCCGAGGGCGCGGTTCACGGCGCGCCGGCCGGCCTCACAGCGGCTTGCCGAGCACGGCGCGGCCGTGCAGGTACGGCTGCAGCGCAGCCGGAACGCGCACCGTGCCGTCGGGTTGCTGGTGCACCTCGAGC
>DATGPD010000007.1:0-2857 GCA_035305285.1 Planctomycetota bacterium | reverse complement strand
GACGGCGTTCTCGACCTTCTTGGCCAGGCGTCCGGAGAACCCGGAGAACTCCAGCTCGTACTCGACCCTCCCCGCGTCCGGCAACTGCACCATCGCCTCGAACCGCTGGCGGAGGACCTGACGCAGCGCCTGACTGACCGCGGGGAGCGAGCTGCCCTCGGGCGCGGAGAACGCGGCGTGCACCACGAAGCGCCGGCCGGCCTGACGCACCGTGACGCGCAGCCGGGTCACCTCGGGGAGCGCCTCGCCGGCGCTGCGCAGGCCGTTCTCCAGGGCCTCGCGGGTGACGAGCACGGTGCCGTCGCGGTTCTCGGAGACGATGTGGCGCAGGGGCGCGCGCGGCGCCCGCCCGTAGAGGAGGAACAGCCCGTCGGCGAGCAGGAGCAGCAGCCCCATCCAGCCCGCCGCGCGCAGCGCGCGCCGGTCGTCGAGGTGCAGGATCAGGTCGCCGGAGCCCTCGTCGAAGGTCCCGATCGAGGACGGCGACAACCACGCGAGCACGACGACCGCCGCCGACGCCACCGCGGCGGCCAGGTTGAGCAACACCAGGCCGCGCCCGATCAGCGCGCGCAGGTCGGAGCGCATGGCGTCACTTCGGCGGGGTGAAGTAGCGCTCGATGAATCCGGTGTCGACGTCGCCCTTGACGAAGTCGCTGTGCTCCAGAATCCGCTGGTACAGGCCGGCGGTCGTGGGGATCCCCTCGACCACCAGCTCCTCGAGCGCGCGTCGGGCCACCGCGATGGCCTGCCGGCGCGTCGGCCGACGCACGATCAGCTTGCCGACCATCGAGTCGTAGTACGGCGGCACGGTGTAACCCTGGTAGACGTGGCTGTCCCAGCGGACGCCGGGCCCGGCCGGCGCGACGAACCGGGTCACCGTACCCGGGCACGGCTTGAACCCGTGCTCGGGGTCTTCCGCGTTGATCCGGAACTCGATCGCGTGGCCTTGCGGACGCACCTCGCTCTGGTCGATCGTCAGCCGTTCGCCGGCAGCGATCCGGATCATCTCCTGGATCAGGTCGACTCCGGTGACCTCCTCGGTGACCGGGTGCTCGACCTGGATGCGCGAGTTGACCTCGATGAAGTAGAAGTTGCCCTCGCGGTCGAACAGGAACTCGCAGGTGCCCGCCGAGTAGTAGCCGGCCTCGCGCGCGAGGCGCACCGCGGCCTCACCCATCTGCCGGCGCAGCTCGGGCGTGATCACCGGCGAGGGGCTCTCCTCGATCAGCTTCTGGTGCCGGCGCTGCAGGGAGCAGTCGCGCTCGCCGAGGTGGACGATCGTCCCGTGCTGGTCGCCGAGGATCTGCACCTCGATGTGCCGCGGGCGTTCGAGGTACTTCTCGAGGAACACGGTGGAGTTCTTGAACGCGCTCGCCGCCTCGCTGCGCGCGGCGTGGAAGCCGCGGGTCAGCTCGTCGTCGTCGCGGCAGACGCGCATCCCGCGCCCGCCGCCGCCGGCGGACGCCTTGACGAGCACCGGGTAGCCGACCCTGCGCGCGACCTCGAGCGCGTCGCGCTCGTTCTCGATCGGCCCGTCGGAGCCCGGCACGGTCGGCACGCCCGCCCGCTTGGCCAGCTCCTTGGCCGACACCTTGTCGCCGACCGCGGCGATCGCGCTCGCCGGCGGACCGATGAAGGTGAAGCCGCACTCGTTGACCACGTCGACGAAGTGCGCGTTCTCGGACAGGAACCCGTAGCCGGGATGGATCGCCTCGGCGTCGGCGATCTCCGCGGCGGCGATCAGCGCCGGGATGTTGAGGTAGCTCTCGGTGCTCGGCCCCGGCCCGATGCAGATCGCCACGTCGGCGAGCTGCACGTGGAGCGCGTCGCGATCGGCCTGCGAGTACACCGCGACGGTCTCGACGCCGAGGTCCTTGCACGCGCGCATCACCCGGAGCGCGATCTCGCCCCGGTTCGCGATCAGGATGCGCCGGAACACCTCACATCCTCTTCAAGCGGAACAACGGCTGGCCGAACTCGACCGGAGTGCCGTTCTCCACGAGGATCGCGGTGACCTGGGCCGGGAACTCGGCCTTGATCTCGTTCATCACCTTCATCGCCTCGATGATGCACAGCGAGCCGTCGGCGGCGACCATGTCGCCGACCTGGACGAACGGCTCGGCGTCGGGCGACGGAGCGCGGTAGAAGGTGCCGACCATCGGCGACAGGAACACGTCGCCCTCGGCGGTCGGGTCGACCGTCGGAGACGGCTGGTTCTGGTGCGGCACCGGCGGCGGCGCGGCCGCGTGCTGCGGCGCGCCGTAGTGCACGATGCCGGGCGCCGGACGGTCCTCCTTGAGGCGCACGCGCAGCTTGGTCCCCTTCTCCTCCAGCTCGACCTCGACGGCGCCCTTCTGCACCATCAGGTCGATGAGCCGCTGGATCTGGGAGACCCGCGGATCCTCGGCGGGAACCGCTCCGGGCTCCGGCGCCGACTTCGGCCTGCTCGCGACAGACTCCGCGCGCGTGTTCTGGGCCTTCGTCGGTCGTTTGGTGGCCATGCAGCGACAGCGGGACTGGTAGGGCGGCGGACTGTAGCGAGGCGGCCGCGATGCGGAAGCGAAAAGGTGGAACGAACGCCCGCTTCGCCGGGCGTGACGGTGCCCGGGAAGGCGCGCGCGGGCGGCCCACGGCCTCCCCGAGGGGCCGTGCGCGGACCGCGGCCGCCGCGCGAAGGGGCCGCGGCGTGCCGGCACGGCCGGTGCACGAAGCCCCCTCGACCGGCAACTCGGGCTTCGCCGCGGTCGCGGTGAAGAGGCGCTCCGAGCGCGCCGGCCGCGCCGGACCGCGGCCGGTAAGAGCACGTGGCGCACTCGGACCGCGCACGCGCGCGCCGGCAGGTGCGCGAGGCTCGCGG
>DATGPD010000006.1:0-5821 GCA_035305285.1 Planctomycetota bacterium | reverse complement strand
CGACGGGGGCCCGCCGCAGCCGCTGCTCGTCGGCGGATCCTCGGCGCTCGAAGGTCTCGCGACCTCGCCCGCGGGCGAGGTGCACACCTTTGCGTGGGACTTCGCCGCGCAGCTCGCGGCCGGTGCGGGCCGCACCACCGGTGTGCGCGTGCAGGTCACCGTGCGGGAGGGCGGGAGCGAGGCGGGCACGCCGGAGCTGATCCTCGGCAACGACGCGCCGGTCGTGCGCATCGACAACGTGCCGAGCGGCCAGATGACGTCGGTGGTCCCGATCAAGCTGACGATCAGCGACTCCAGCGCGGACGCCGTCGCGGTGCAGGTGGAGTACGACCGGCTGGGCGACGCGCACGGCTGGCGGCCGGCGACCCCGCTCGGCCTGGGCCTCGGCGACATCGCCGCCACGCCCGAGGGGACGAGCGTCACGTTCCTGTGGGACGTCGCGCACGACGAACCGTCGGCCGAGTTCACCGCCGTGGTGCGGTTCGTGCCCGCCGACGCATGGGTGACCGGATCGGCGGTCGAGACCCCGCCGATCCGGATCGACGCGAACGCGCCGCCCGCGGTGCTCGTCAACGGCAGCGCGTTCGTCTCCTCACCCGACGCACGCCGCGGCCTGGTCGTGCCGTTCACCGTCAGTGACGCCGAGGGCGACCCGGTGACGGTCGCCTGGCAGTGGCGCACTGCGACCGGCGAGTTCCCGGAGCTGCCGGACGACGCGGACGCGCTCGCCGCGATCCTGGGCGACCCCGCGCTGCGTCGCCAGTACCAGATCGCCACGCCGTTCCCGGTCGCCGCGCGCGGCGTGCTGGGTTCGACCTCGGCCGACCTCGTCCGCATCCCCGACGCGCTGCTCGGCGCGTCGCTCCTGCGCGCCGACGCGCTGGTCGGCAGCAAGCTGCAGGTGCTGCGGCGCGTCGGCTTGCCCGCTCCGGTCACGTGGCGCGACGGGGCGCTGCAGGCGCCGGTCGCCGTGCTGGCGCGCGCCGAAGGCCTCGCCGCACTCGTGCTGGAGCGGCCAGCCGCCAGCCAGTGGCGCCTGCGCGCGGCGAGCCTCGCCGAGGAACGCATCGGCGACGTGTTCGCGTCGGGCGCGCACGGCGGTGCCGACGCGCTCGCGCCGCACCCCGCGGGCGGCTGTCTCGTCGCGACCAGTCTGGCCGGACACTGGAGCCTTCTGCGCGTCGCCGACGACGGCAGCGTTGCGGTGTGGTACGCGGACGCGGGTGCGACGGCGAACGGCGCGGTGCGCGGCCTCGCCGTCCCGCGCGACGGCGTGGCGTTCCTCACGGTCACCGACCGGATCGTGTGCGTCGATGCGCGCGACGGGCACGCGCCGCAGGCCCGCACGATCCTGAGCGGACTCGTGGGGCCCGCGGGCCTCGTTGTCGACCCGGCCAATCCCGAACTCCTCTACGTCGCCGAGCGCGACGTGGTCGTCGGTTCGACGGTCGGACGCCTGCTCGCGGTCAACCTCGGGCAGGGCACGCGGAACGCGCTCGCCGTGTCCGGGACGACCGCGCCGAGGCCGTCGGCACTCGCGCTCTCGCCCGACGGCACGAACCTGTGGTTCGTCACCGACGAGGACACGACCGACGGCAGCGTCGAACTGCGCTGCGTGCGCACCAACGGCGGCGCGGGGGGCCCGGCCTGGCGCATGCCCGGGACACTGGCGGCCGGTGTGGCGCACCTCGCGGTCGGGGACGAGCGCCTGCTGCTCGCGTGCAACCCGATGAGCGGCGCGCTGCTTGTGAGCGGCGGCGTGGCGCAAGAGCGCGTGATCACCGCGTTCGCGCCGCAGACCGCGGAAGCCACCGTGGCGCCGCCGCTCGATCCGATCCCCGCACCGGGTGCGCGGTGGCGCATCGAGCGCGACGGCTCGCGGCTCCCGGCCGGAAGGAAGCACGGCGTGCTGGTGTGGGACTCGCGCGACGCGCCGCCGGGCGAGTCGGTGGTGCTGCGTGCGCTTCCGTTCGACACCGACCTCGGCCTCGGCAGCGACACCGGCGTGCCGCGCCCGGTGCGCATCGGCCTGCAGGTTGCGCCGCAGTTCGTCGGCGGCCTGCCCGGGAACGAAGGCATCTGCGCCGTCCGGCTGGTGGACATGAACCAGGACGGCCTGCCCGACCTGATCACCGCCAACCGCAGCGCGCACACGCTCACGGTGTTCCACCAGGGCAACCGCGGCACGTTTGCGGGCACGCCCGGGGTGATCCTCGCGGGGCTCACGTTCCTGGCGCCCAACGACCTCATCGCGATCGACCTCGACAGCGACGGCGACATGGACCTCGCCAGCGCGAACGTCACGAGCAACAACGTGATGATCGCGCAGCAGCTGACTGCCCAGCTGTTCACGATCCTGCCGCTGCTCGTGCCGATCGCCAACCAGCCGCGCGCGCTCGCGGGCGGCGACCTCAACGGCGACGGGCGCGTCGACCTCGTCTGCGCGAGCGCGGGCAACGACACGATCCAGATCTACTTCCAGCTGCTCGCGGGGCTGATCCTCCCGCTCCCCAGCCAATCGCTCACCGATGCGAACGCGGACGAGCCGGTCGACGTCGAGCTCGCCGACATCGACGGCGACGGCGACCTGGACATCGTGTCGTGCAACCGGGCCAGCCGGAAGATCACCGTGTTCCGGCAGACCTCGACGGGGGTCTTTGCGACAACGGCGAGCATCGTGCTCGGCGGCCCGGGCGTGCTGGAGGAACCCGTCTGCATCGTGGTGCGCGACCTCGACGGCGACGGCCGGGTCGACATCGCGGTCGCCGACAAGGCCGGCAACAAGGTCTGCGTGTTCACGCAGCAGCAGAACGGCTCGTTCCCGACCGTGCCGTCCGCCGTGCTCGCCTCGGCGTGGGGGCCGACCCTCCCCAACGGCGTCGTCGCCGCGGACGTCAACACCGACGGCGCGCTCGACCTCGTCGTCACGGACGCCACCAGCGTCCTCGCCTTCCTTCGCGATCCGGTCACGGGCACCTACCGGCCGAAGCCGTACGTGCTCAACACGACGCCGCTCGCGTCGCCGACGGGGTGCGCGGTGGCCGACATCGACCGCGACGGCCTCGCCGACGTGGCGGTCGCCAACGAGGGTGCGGGCAACGCCGCGGTGCTCGTGCAGGTCGGGCCCGGCAGCTTCCGGGGACAACTGCCGAGCACGACGGTCGGCCAGGCCCTGGTGACGCCGCAGGTCGAGGGCGTGGCGGTGGCCGACCTCGACGGCGACGGCGACCTCGACGTGGTGTGCGCGTGCGCGGGCAACGGCAGGCTGGTCGCGTACGAGCAGCTCGCCCCCGGCGTGCTCGCCCGCGACCCGATGTTCAGCATCGGCAACACCGCGACCGCGGGCGCGAGTGCGGTGGTCGCCGCCGATCTGGACGGTGACGGCGGCATCGAACTCGCGGCGGCGAACCGCACCGCGGGCACGGTCGCCGTGTTCCGGCGCGACGCGGACGGCACGTATCCCGCCGCACCGCAGCAGGTGCTCGGCGCCGGCGTGCTGCAACAACCCGCGCACCTCGCCGCCGCCGACCTCGACGGTGACGGCGACCTCGACCTCGTCTGCGCCGACGCGGCCGCCGGCCGGCTGTTCGTGTTCGAACAGGTCGCGCCGGGGCAGTTCGCGACCGCGCCGGTCGCCGTGCTCGGCAGTGCGGCGACCACGGCCGGCGCGAACACGGTTGTCGCGGTCGACCTCGACGGCGACGGCGACTGCGACCTCGCGTGCTCGGCGGGAAGCGCCAACGTGATTGCGGTGTTCCTGCGCGGGCCCGGCGGATTCCCGACGCTGCCGGACCGCGTGCTCGGCAGTGCCGCGGCCACCGCGGGCGCGCGCGGCCTGGCCGCGGTGCGCCTCGACGCCGACGACCTCATCGACCTCGTGTGTGCCACCAGCACGGGGTTTCCGGTCGTCGCCTTCCGCGCGACGGCTCCGGGCGTCTGGCCGACGGTGCCCGACGTGAAGTTCGACGGGGGCGCCCTGGCCGATCCGGGCGCGCTCGCGGCCGGGGATCTCAACCGCGACGACCTGCCCGACCTCGTGGTCGCCAGCCGGACCACGGACCGCCTGGCGGCGCTGCAGCAGATCGGCGGGGCGACGTTCCTGAACCCGCCGAGCGAGTTCGGCTCGGCGGGTGCGACCAGGGATGCCAGCCAGGTCCTCATCGTCGACCTCGACGGCGACGGGGACCCGGACGTGATCAGCGTCCACCCCGACCTCGACACGGTGGCGGTGTTCTTCAACGCGCATTGAGGAGTCGCCACCCGATGCAGGGCGCGCCGCGCCGATATGGGTGTGTGTGCGCGGCCTGCACTGCACGGCGGTCGCGGCTCGCTGGAGCTCGGCGATGCGAGCCTGGATCCGTCGGATCTCGGCGCCGGCGTTCGTGATGGCGTGGGACGGGAACGGCGCCGAGTCCGGCTGCCAGCCCCAGAGCCTCGCCATCTCGAGGCGGAGTTCGCCGAGTTCCTTCTCGGAGAGGTCGCAGGCCTCCCCCGTTGCCCGCCACGTGGCGGTGCCGGGCAACGAAGTCCGGCCGGGCGGAGGGGCCTGGCCATGACGGCCGCGACGGGGGCGGCGCCAGGTCGTGGCGCGCTCTAGAACACCGCGACAATCGGCGAGCCGCGGTCGCCGGCCTGGACGTAGAGCACCGCGACCGAGGAGAGCGCGCACAATACGCGCGAATTACCGGAACACCCGGTACCCCTTAGGGAGCTGCCCTGATTGCCGGCGTCGGGGATCCCCCTATGAACGACGACGACAGAGTGGGAGTGGTCGTCGGGTCGAAGCATCGCTTCGACCCGAACGACCTTCCACTCGCGCTGGGTGGTCGCGTGCAGGTCGCAAACCAAACGCAAGGCGTCCGCGTTCCGCGGGCGTCGAAGGGGCAACGGATGTCCACACCGCGGATTCCACGTGCTGCCGAACCGTGCTGGCGCGAGCGAAGGCTCCGAAGCCGAGGAGGCGGACGATGGCGGACCCGGTAGGAGCACGGCGCGCCGCACCGTCGGGCGCGGGCACCGGCGGACGGCGGGACGCGGACGGCCCGTCGGTGGGCGAGGTGTTCGACGGAAAGTACCTCGTCCTGCGGCAGCTCGGGCAGGGCGGGTTCGGCGCGGTGTACGAGGCGCGTGACCTCGCGCTCAACGTCACCGTCGCGATCAAGCTGCTGCGCTCGGACGTCGCGGCCGACGAGGCCGAACGCCTGGCGCTGCGCGAGGAGGTGCGCCAGCTCACCCGCCTGCGCCATCCCAACATCGTCGATTGGAAGGCGTTCTCCATGACCGCGGACGGCACGCCGTACTTCGTCATGGAGCACTTGCAGGGCGAGAGTCTCGCGAGTCTGCTCGCGCGCGAGGGTGCGCTGCCGCCGGCGCGCGTGATCCCGATCCTGCTCCAGATCCTGGACGCGCTGCGCGCCGCGCACCAGCCGGGCGCCGGCGAGCCGATCCTGCACCTCGACCTCAAGCCGGACAACGTGCTGCTCGTGCCGCACCCCTCCGGCGGTGGCGGCGATTTCGTCAAGCTGATCGACTTCGGTCTCGGCCAGTTCGCCGCGCACGAGGCGCCGACCCCGAGCGAGGACACCGACGGCGCCCGGGTCAGCGACGAGACGATCCGCAACGCCCTGGTCGCCGCCGAGGAACAGACCGTGCGGGTCGAGCGGGTCGCTGGCGGCGTGCCGCGCGTACGCTCGTGCACGCCGAACTACGCGGCTCCCGAGCTGGGCGCGCACATGCTGCCCGACGTCGAGCCCGTGGCCCTCGACCAGCGGTGCGACATCTACTCGGTCGGCGTGATCGCGTTCCGCATGCTGGCCGGCTG
>DATGPD010000005.1:0-3198 GCA_035305285.1 Planctomycetota bacterium | reverse complement strand
GGTGCCGAGCACGCTGCCGGCGGCCGACAGCAGGAGCGCCTCGGTGAGGAACAGGGCGCGGACCTCGCGTGCGGTCGCGCCGAGTGCCTTGAGCAACCCGACTTCGGCAGTGCGCCGGGAGACGACGACGACCATCACGTTGAGCACGAGCACGCCGGCGACCAGCAGCGCGATGCCCGCGATCCCGGCGAGCACGAACGTGACCATCGCGAGCACGGAGTCCAGGGCGCCGAGCAGGGCGTCCTGGGTGACCACGGTGAAGTCCTCTTCGCCGTGCAGCGTGCGCAGGGTCGCCACGGCGGCGCGTTCGGCGGCGGGGATCGCGTCGCGCGAGCGCGCCTGCAGCATCAGGCGGAACAGCGCGTCGGTGTCGAACAGCGCGAACGCCTGCGCGACCGGGACGATCGCGAGGTCGTCCATGTCCATGCCCAGCGTGGTGCCCTTGCTGGCCAGCACGCCGACGACGCGGAACCGCCGGTCGGCGATCCGCACCCACTCCCCGACGCCGCGGCCCGGTCCGAACAGCTCGTCGCGCAGCTTCGCGCCGAGAACGCATTCGGCGTGCGCGGTGCGCGGGTCGCCCGCGGCGAGGAAGGTGCCCTGCGCGACGGTCAACCGGCGCAGCGCGAGCATCGACGCGGTCGTGCCGAGCACGCCGACCTCGCGCTCGCGGCCCTGCGCGCGCACCAGCGCGAGCCCGAACACGATCGGCGCCCAGTCCACGATGGTGGGCTCGCGCGCGACGACCAGCGCGTCGTCGAGGGTCAGCGGGCGCGGTACGTCGGAGGTCATCGGTACCGCGATGCCGCGCGTCTCGACCTTGCCCGGCATGACGACCAGCAGGTTGCTGCCGAGCCCGGCGAGCTGGTCGGTCACGTAGCGGCGCGCGGCGTCGGCGAGCGCGGTGAGCACCAGCACCGCGGCGACGCCGATCGCCATCGCCACCAGCACGAGCACGGTCCGGGCCGGGTGCGAGCGCACGCTGCCCCAGGCCAGGCGCACGTGGTCGGCGGGTTTCACGACCGCTCGTCGGCGACGATGCGCCCGTCCTGCATGCGGATGCGCCGGCGCGCGCGCGCGCCGAGATCGTGGTCGTGGGTGACGACGACGAGCGCGGTGCCCGCCGCCTGCAGCGCTTCCAGCGCTGCGACGATGTCGCCGGCCGAGCGCCGGTCGAGATTGCCGGTCGGTTCGTCCGCGAGCACGACCGCGGGCGACAGGATCGTCGCGCGCGCGATCGCCACCCGCTGGCGCTCGCCGCCGGAGAGCTGCTCGGGCCGGTGCCCGGCGCGCGCCAGGAGCCCCATCGTCTGCAGCGCGGTACGCGCCCGCGCGCTGCGCTCGTGCGGTGGCACGCCTTCCAGCACGAGCGGCAGCGCGACGTTCTCCAGCGCGGACAGCCGCGGCACGAGGTGGAAGAACTGGAAGACGAACCCGATCCGCGTGCGGCGCGCGTGCGCCAGCTCGGCCTCGCTCATCGTCGTCGTGTCGCGGCCGTCCAGCAGGTAGCGTCCGCTGGTCGGCCGATCGAGCAACCCGATGACGTTGAGCAGGGTCGACTTGCCGGACCCGGACGGGCCCATGACCGAAACGTACTCGCCCGGCTCGAGGCGCAGGTCGACGTCGACGAGCGCGTGCACGGGTTCGCCGCCGACCGAGAAGGTCCGGCAGATCCGCTGCAGCTCGATCATCGCGACGCAGCCTGCGCCTCGGGCTCGGCGCGCACGCGCGCGCCCTCGACCGCGCCTTCGCGGTCGAACGACGTGAGGATGCGCTCGCCGGCGGACAGGCCGGCCTCGACCTCGACCCATTGCCAGTTGCGGAAGCCGATCTGCAGCCGGCGGCGCTCCAGCACCAGGTCTTCGCGCGCGCCGCGCGCATGGTCGGCCGGCACCGCGACGAGCACGTCGGTACCCTCCAGCACGGCGGCCGCCGGCACGCGCACGACGTCGGCACGGCGGTCGACGACGATCTCGACGTCGGCCGACAGGCCGGGGAGCAGGCCGCGCGCGGCGTCGGAGTCGTCGAACGCCACTTCGACCTCGACCGTGCGCGCCTCCTTCTCGCGCTCGGTGACGTACGCCGCGATGCGCACCACCTTGCCGGGGAAGGTCTGTCCGGGGAACGCATCCAACGTGATCCGCGCCGGCAGGCCGAGCCGCACCTGCCGCACGTCGACCTCGTCGATCGGCGCGGCGACGCGCAAGCGGCCTTCTTCGATCAGGTCGACGGTGGGCGGCGTCGGGATCCCGACCGGCGAGGGTGTCACGATCTCGCCCAGCTCGCAGTTCAACTCGGCGACCACGCCGGCGAACGGCGCGCGCAGGCGCGTGCGTTCGAGCGCCGCCTCCTGCACCTGCACGCGGCTGCGCGCGACCTCGACCGCGACGCCCGCGGCATCCGCCGCGGCGCGGCGCACCGCGGCCTGGGTCGTCACGCGGTCGAGGAGTTCGGCCGAGGCGATCGCCGGCTCGCGCAGCTGCTCGACGCGTTCCCTCTCGCGCTCGGCACCCTCCGCGGCGAGCACCGCCTCGCGGTGCTGGGCCTCGGCCTGCGCGAGCTGCGCGCGGGCGAGCGCGAGCGAGGCGACGAGGTCTTCGTTCCACAGCTCCAGCATCACCTGCCCGGCTTCGACCCGGTCGTTGCGCTTGACGTTCAGCACCGCGACGCGCCCGGCGATGTCGGGCGCGAGCTTCGCCCGGCGGACCGCCTCGACCGTCCCCGCCTTGGTGTTCGCGACCACCAGCTCGACCGGGCCGCGCCCGACGGTGTGCAGGACGACGGCGATGGGCTTCGGGCGGAGGCGCCACCACAACAGGAAGGCGACCGCGGCGACCAGCAGGACGACGATCGAGAGGCGGCGCAGCTTCTTCGACACCGCGGCACCATAGCCGCTCGTTGCCAGGGCCCGGCGTCTTCTGATGCGCGGCGCAGACCGACGGCCGCGCGCCACGCCGAGCGTGTTCCGGACCAACTCGCGGGACCAGCTCCCGGTTTTCCAACCGCGAGAGCCGCCGGCCGTCCGGGCGGGCCGCGCGGGCCGCTACCGCTCCCCGGTCCCGTGGCGTAGAACTGCCGCCGTGCGTGCACTGCGCCTGCTCCTGCTGGTGGTGCTGCTGCCCGGCCTGCTGCTTCCGGGCGGGATCGCCCTGCGGCTGTGCCGGTGCGCGCCGACGGAACGGCACCGGAACGAAGCGG
>DATGPD010000004.1:0-2698 GCA_035305285.1 Planctomycetota bacterium | reverse complement strand
CATCCGACCGGCGGGACCAAGGAACTCGACGAGCTGATCGAGGCGGAGCTGAAGAAGGTGGCGCAGGGCTGGGGCGACTCGCCGGAAGTGCGCAAGGCGCGCGCCCAGCTCTACGGCAAGCGCAACCTCGCCGCCGCCAGGAAGCAGATCGAGGCGCTGCCCGACGGCGAGGACAAGGACGCGCTGCAGCGCGAGCTGACGACCGCGTTCTCGTGGCGGGTGAAGGCCGTGCAGGCACTGCGCGACGAAGGGCGCTTCGCCGAGGCCAGGGAGACCGCGCAGGCGCTGAAGAAGGCGGTTGCCGGCGTGTCCGACTGGGAGCAGCAGGCGGCGACGCTGCTCGCCGAGTTCGACCAGCCGGACCTGCAGAAGGAACTGGCCGCGAGCAAGAAGATCGACACGGTGTTCGCGAGCATCCGCGCGAAGAAGCTCAAGGTCGCCGACGCGGTCAAGCCGATGCGCTCGATCGCGAAGAGCGCGGCCGGCACGAAGTCCGGCGCGCGCGCCGAGACGCTCGCGGCGCTCTTCGAGCAGGCCGCCAAGGGCAACAGCGAGCGGTGACGCGAACCGGCGCGGCGCACGCCGCGCCGGTTCCGCGCGGGGCGGTGGGCCCGGACCCGGTCGGTGCGCCGTCCGCGGGAGCGCCGCACCGCCCGATCGAGTCCGACGCGGCACGCGACGGTGCGCCCGATGTCGCACTTCCGCGCGCCATCGGCCGACGCCCCAGTGCGCGTGAGCGGCTTCCGCGACGAGGCCTGCGCCGCCGGGCGGGCTGCCCGTGGAGAAGGCGGCGGCAGCTGCCGGAGCGACGGACAGGCCGGCCGCGCTCGGAGTCGGGCGGCCGGCTTGCACCGTGCACCCACCGACCCCGAGCCCTTGCAACGGGCAGCTAACGCCGCTCGGCCTTTCGCTTCCGGCTGTCCTCGTGCAGCCAGCGCAGGTACACGCCGATCGCGTAGCGGCTCGCCTCGTCGACGTGCGCGAAGTCGGGCATGTCCTCGGAGCCGATCGTGCCGGCGGGGTCTGCGAGGATGTCGGCGACGACGTCGGGCGGCTGGTCGATCTCGTCGAGGTCGGGGGCGTCGTACTCGGTTCGGCCGACGTCGCCGGCCTTGTGGCACTCGGTGCACTTGAGGCGGCGCACGAGCCGGTAGCCCTCCTTCTCCAGCTCGGTGAGCCCGAGCGGATAGGTGAGTTGCTTCTCGTTGTGCGGCACGTCCCGGACCCCGACCCAGGTGAGCACCACCGCCGCACCGGCGATCGCGACGCCCAGCGCCGTCATCCGCGGCCGCTGACGCCAGTGCCGCCACGGGTTGCGGTCGAGGAACGGCAGGAGCACGAGGCCGGCGAGGAGGAGGTTCGGCAGCCAGAACGAGCCGACGACTTCGAGTGGTCCCTGGAACAGCTTGAGGAGCTGGAAGAGGCCGGCGAAGTACCAGTCCGGGCGCGGGTCGTAGCCGGTGTCGGACGGCTCGGCGACCGCCTCCAGCGGTGCGCTCCGCGTCGCGGCGAGCCAGAACAGCACCAGCGCGACGAGCGCGCCGACCGCGGCCTCCTTGGCGGTGTGGTTCGGGTAGTACGGGTCGCCGGGCTCGACCGGGTCGCCGACCTTCCCGCCCGGCGGCGACACGCCGTGGCGCTGGATGAGGAACAGGTGCAGGCCGAGCAGCGCGAACAGCGCGAGCGGCAGGAGCACGACGTGGATGACGTAGAAGCGCGTCAGCGTCGGCGCGCCGACCTCGTCGCCGCCGTTGAGGATCTGGCGCACGTGCGCGCCGACGAGGGGTGCCTTGCCGGCGATCTCGGTGCCGACCCTGGTGGCGAAGTACGCCTTCTGGTCCCAGGGCAGCAGGTAGCCGGTGAACCCGAACGCGAGCACGACGACGAACAGGCCGACGCCGGTCAGCCAGGTCAGCTCGCGCGGCGCCTTGTACGCGCCGGTGAAGAACACGCGTGCGAGGTGCAGCGCGACCGCGACCACGAACGCCGACGCGCCGAAGTAGTGCAGCGCGCGCGCGAACCGGCCACCCGGCACGTCCTGCTCCATCGCGCGGATCGAGTCGTACGCGAGCGCGGTCGACGGCACGTAGTGGAACGCGATCGCGATCCCGGACAGCACCTGCAGCACGAGGATGGTGAGCGCGGCGAAACCGAGCGTGCGCAGCCAGCCGATCCCGCGCGGCGGGCGCTTCTCGGTGAACGACGCACGCAGGAACGAGCCGACCCCGAGGCGGTCGTCGAGCCAGGCAGCCACGCGTCTCATGCGTCCACCACGTGGATCATCCCCTTGCCGTCGGGCGGCAATTCGAGCTGCAGGCGGCGCAGCGGGCGCGGCGGCGGGCCGTCGAGCACCTCGCCGGTCGGCGAGAACTTCCCGCCGTGGCAGGGACACTGCAGCGGCGGGCCGCCGGGCTCGGTGCGCAGGTGCACCGGACACGACAGGTGCGTGCACTCGCCGGCCATCGCGAGCACCGTCTTCGTCTGCGGGTCGCGCGTGACGAACACGACGCGCGCGACGTTCTCGACGCTCGGCCCGCGCCGCACCTGGAAGGCGAGCGCGCGCTCGACGATGCCTTCCTCGGGGATCTGGTCGAGGCGACAGAGGGGGATGCGCTCGGGCTTCCTGGTCGCCGCCGGCGCGAGCGCGGCGCGCAGCGCGGCGAACAGGCCGCCGACGATCGGGATCGCGCCGAGGCCG
>DATGPD010000003.1:0-2456 GCA_035305285.1 Planctomycetota bacterium | reverse complement strand
AACACCGCGAGCGGGCCCTTCCCGGCAAGGTGGACGGCGAGGCGGGCCCGGCCGACGTCGACGTGGCGCGTGTGCAGCATGCCGACATCTTGCACGCACCCGCGCTCTCCGCCACCGGCGCACCGGAGCCCGCCCCCCGAGACGGCGCCGCACCGAGCGGACCACGCCACCCCGCGGCACCCGCCGCCGCGACCGAACGCCACGAGCCCGCGAGAGCCGCCACGCCTGCACGCCCCGCGCACGCCGACCTCGCGCCACGGCCTGCTATCGTCGGAAACCCCATGCGTCTCCTCGGCAGCGTCCTGCTCGCCGCGGCCGCGGCCGCGCAGGACGGACTCGCGATCCTCGAACGGCGCTGCGCGTCGTGCCACAACGCCGCGCGGCGCAAGGCCGACCTCGACCTCACGACGCGCGAGGCCGCCCTGCGCGGCGGGAGCCATGGCCCGGCGATCGTTCCGGGCGACCCGGGGAACAGCCTGCTCCTCGCGCTGGTCGAGCACCGGCGCACGCCGCACATGCCGCTGCGCGAAGCAAAGCTCGGCGACCACGAGATCGCGACGCTGCGCGCGTGGATCGCCGCGGGCGCGGTCTACGACCGCACCCTCGAAGCCCCCGAGGGCACGACCCCCACCTCGGGCGAACTCACCGTCACCGACACGGACCGCGCGTTCTGGTCCTTCGCGCCGCTGCGCGCCCCCGAACCCCCGGCCGTCCACCACCACGCCCTCGTCCGCAACGACATCGACCGCTTCTGGCTGCACGCCCTGGAACAGGCCGGCATCGAGCCAGCGCCCGAGGCCGACCGCCGCACGCTCCTGCGCCGCCTGTCCTTCACCCTCCTCGGCCTGCCGCCCACCCCGGAAGCCATCGAGTCCTTCGCCGCCGACCCGCGCGCCGACGCGTACGAGCGGCGCGTGGCCGAGCTGCTCGCCAGCCCGCACTTCGGCGAACGTCAGGCACGCCACTGGCTGGACGTCGCGCGCTACGCCGACTCCGGCGGCTACGAGTTCGACCACGAGCGGCCGCACGCGTGGCCGTACCGCGACTTCGTGATCGAGGCGATGAACGCGGACCTGCCGTTCGACGAGTTCGTGCGGCTGCAGGTCGCGGCCGACGAGCTGCGTCCGGACGATCCGCTCGCGTGGCGCGCCACCGGGTTCTTGTGCGCCGGCCCCACGGTCGACAACCAGGAGAACGAGCAGACGCGTCACGACGAGTACGACGACGTCGTCAGCACGCTCGGTTCCGCGTTCCTCGGGCTCACGGTCGGCTGCGCGCGCTGCCACGACCACAAGTTCGACGCGATCCCGGCGCGCGACTATTACCGGCTGGTCGCGGCGTTCACGAACACCATGCGCTCGGTCGAGCCGCTGCTGCCGCGCGCGGCGGCCGAGGAGTGGCGCGGGCGCACGCGTGCGCTCGACGGCCTGATCGACGCGACCCGCGCGCGCGTGCAGCGGCTGGAGGCCGGCGGTCGCCGGCGCGGGCGCCGCGACGCGGTGCCGGCCGAGGGCTCGGCAGCGCACAAGGCCGAACTCGCCGAGCTGCGGGCCGTGCTGGCAGACCTGCGCGCGCGCAAGCCGCCCGAGCCGCCGATGGCGCTGGTGATGACCGAACGCGACGGCCCGCGCGAGCCGTCCTGGATGCTGCGTCGCGGCAATCCGGCGGAGAAGGACGGCGAGGTCGAGCCCGGCTTCCTGCAGGTGCTCACCCCGCTCGCCGAGCAGGCGCGGTTCGCAGGTCCGGGCGGTCCGCGCGCGGCGCTCGCGCGCTGGCTGACCGACGTCGAGCACGGCGCCGGAAGGCTGGTCGCGCGCGTGATCGTGAACCGGATCTGGCAGTGGCACTTCGGCACCGGCCTCGTGGCGACGCCGAACGACTTCGGCCTGCAGGGCGAGCGGCCGACGCACCCCGAGCTGCTCGAGTACCTCGCGGCCCGCCTGGTCGCCGGCGGCTGGCGCCTGCGTCCGATCCACGAGCTGATCGTCACCAGCACCGTCTACCGCCTCGGCCATGCAACGGGCGACGCCGACGACCGCCTGCTGTGGCGGCGCGTACCCATGCGGGTCGATGCCGAGTCGCTGCGCGACGCCATCCTGCACGCGAGCGGCTGCCTGAATGCGGCGATGTTCGGGCCGGCGGTGAAGCCCTACATCCACCGCGACGCGATCGCGACCGGCAGCACCCACAAGTGGCCGCTCGACGTCGTCGACGGGCCGGCGACGTGGCGGCGCAGCATCTACGTGTTCTGCCGGCGCTCGGTGCGCTTCCCGCTGTTCGAGGCGTTCGACGCGCCCGACGCCGCGGCGAGCTGCGGCCGGCGCCAGCCGACGACCACGCCGCTGCAGGCCCTCGCCCTGCTCAACGACCGGTTCGCGCTCGACCAGGCGGCGCGCTGCGCCGGGCGGATCGCGCGCGAGGCCGGCGACGATGACGTGGCGCGCGTTGCGCGCGCC
>DATGPD010000002.1:0-3284 GCA_035305285.1 Planctomycetota bacterium | reverse complement strand
CTTGATCGCGCGCTTCAGGACCGAGGTGTAGGCGACGTCGAAACCGATCCCGGCCTCGCGCATCAGGCGGCCGGCTTCCTTCGCCTCCTGCACGCCTTGCTCGGTGAGGTCGACGTCGGTCCAACCGGTGAACTGGTTGGTCTTGTTCCAGAGGCTCTGGCCGTGGCGCAGCAGGACGACGCGATGCATCGCGCCGACGATAGACGGCGGCGCACGTCCGGCCAACACGGGGCGGCGCACGCGCCCTCGTCGGGGGCACGATGACCGGCGACCGTCTGGTCCTGCGCAGCAAGATCCCCGCGGCGGACGCCGGCATGACGCTGCTCGACTTCCTCGCGCGCCGGTTCCGCTACCACGACCGCGCCGGGTGGGAAGCGCGCATCGCACGCGGCGACGTCGAGGTCGACGGCGTGCGCGCCGACCCGTGGTTGCGCCTGCGCCGCGGCATGGTGGTCAGCTACGCGAGCAACCACCGCGAACCGGACGTGCCCGACGTGATCCCGGTCGTCTACGAGTCGCCCGACCTCCTGGCGGTCGACAAGCCGGCCGGGCTGCCGGTGCACGCCGACGGCGTGTTCATCCGTCACACGCTCGTCCACATGCTGCGCCGCACGATCCCCGGCGTGCAGCCGGTGCACCGGCTCGACCGCGAGACCAGCGGCGTGCTCCTGCTCGGCAAGCATCCGGCCGCCGCCAAGGCGATGCAGACGCACTTCCAGCGAGGCGTGGTCGCGAAGACCTACATGGCCGTCGTCCGCGGAGTGCCCGCCGAGGACGAAGTGACCCTCACCGGGGCCATCGGCCCCGCACCCGGGTCGCGCATCGCGTTGCGCCGCGCGGTCGTGCCTCCGGACGCTCCCGGCGCCCGGCCCGCGACCACGACCGTGCGCGTGGTGCGCCGCGGCCCCGGCACGAGCCTGGTCGAGGTCCGGCCGAGTGGCGGACGGACGCACCAGATCCGCGTCCATCTGGCCGCGTTCGGCCACCCGCTGCTCGGCGACATCCTCTACGGGCGGAGCGACGACGAATACCTCGCGTGGGTCCGGCACGTGAAGGCCGGCGGCGACCCGCGGCTCTGGCCGGGCCGCGACGCGCCGCGGCACATGCTGCATGCCGCGCGGCTGGAGTTGCCCGGATTCGACGGGGAACCGCTGGTCGTCGCCGCCCCGCTGCCCGCGGACATGCGCGCGCTCTGCCCGGAGGAAGGCTCCGCGAGCGGATCCGACGCGCCCGCGCCGTGACGCGTGGACGTGCGCCGCCGCGGGGACCGGCGGCCGCCTGCTAGAGTGCCGCGTGCCGCCCCCACCAGCCGCCGGCATCGCTCCCGTGTCTCCGTCCACGTTCTGGCGCCTCGACCCCGAGGTCACGTTCCTCAACCACGGCTCGTTCGGCGCGTGCCCCGGGCCGGTCCTGGACGCGCAAGGCGAACTGCGCGCGCGGCTGGAGCGCGAGCCCGTGCTGTTCATGCAGCGGCAGCTCGAACGCCTGCTCGACGGCGCGCGTGCGCGGCTCGCCGAGTTCGTGCGCGCGGACCCCGACGACCTCGCGTTCGTCGCCAACGCGACCACCGGGGTCAACACCGTCCTGCGCTCGCTCGAGCTGTCGCCCGGCGACGAGCTGGTGACCACCGACCACGAATACAACGCCTGCCGCAACGCCCTCGAAGCCGTGGCGCGCGCGGCGCGTGCGCGCGTGGTGGTCGTTCCCATCCCGTTCCCGCTCCCCGACCCGGACGTCGTCGTGGACGCCGTGGTCGGCGCGATCACCGAGCGCACCAAGCTGCTCCTGATCGACCACGTCACCTCGCCGACCGGGCTCGTGCTGCCGATCGAGCGGATCATTCCGGCCTACCGCGAGCGCGGGATCGACGTGCTGGTCGACGGCGCGCACGCGCCCGGCATGCTCGACCTCGACCTGAACGCGCTGGGCGCTACGTACTACACGGGCAACTGCCACAAGTGGATGTGCGCGCCGAAGGGCGCGGCGCTGCTGTGGGTGCGGCGCGACCGTCAGGAACGGGTCCACCCGCTCGTCATCAGCCACGGCGCGAATTCGACGCGCACCGACCGCTCCCGTTTCCGGCTGGAGTTCGACTTCACCGGCACCGACGATTACACTGCCTACCTGTCCGTGCCCGCGGCGATCGACGCGCTCGGCACGCTGTTCCCGGGCGGCTGGAAGGAACTGCGCGAACGCAACCGGCGGCTCGCGCTGGAAGGGCGCGACATCCTCTGCCGCGTGCTGCGGATCCCGCCGCCCGCCCCCGATTCGATGATCGGCTCACTCGCCGCCGTGCCGATTCCGGAAGCGAGTCCCGGGGGCCTCGACGCGGACCTCAACCATCTCCTGTTCGACCACCACCGCATCGAGGTCCCCGTGCCCGTGTGGCCGCGCTGGCCGAAGCGCCTGCTGCGCATCTCGGCGCAGGCCTACAACGACAGGACGCAGTACGAACGGCTCGCGTCCGTGCTGCAGACGATCGGGCTCGCGCCGCGCTGATGCAGCTCGCAGCGACAGGAGCGACAACCCGCGGTCCGCGGGTCGCCGATGCGGCACACCGGCGGCGGGGACCGCGGGTGCGCGCGCGGCGGCGTGGCATCGGCGTGCACATCTCCGCGGCGTGGTCAGGCCCCCGGAAGGACGATCCGGCATGCAGCCTTCGCTGACCGCGGCCCACGAGCACGGGCCGGGTGCGCCCGCCTCGGGTGCGCCCGCCCGGCCTCCGCGGCGGACGGTCTGGATCGCTCTGCTCATCGCAGGCGTGGCGGTGCGCTTGTTCCTGTGGTGGTTCACGGTGGGGACGAACGACGTCGCGACCTGGGCATCGCACGGCCAGAACGTCGGCGCGCGCGGCCTCGCCGAGACCTACCGCACCGAGCGTCTCTACAACCACCCGCCGCTGATCGGCCTGTTCGCCGCGTGGGCAGTCGAGGCGTCGGGCGGCCTTACGCTGCCCTTCGCCCGACTGATCAAGCTGCCAAGCATGCTCGGCGAGGCGGTCGCGCTCGCGGCCCTGTGGCGCTGGGGCGGCGTCCGGCTGGCAGCGATCTACGCGCTGCTCCCCGCGCCGATCCTGGTGGCCGCGTACCACGGCAACACCGACTGCCTGTACGCGGCGTTCGCGCTGCTCGCGGCGCTCGCCTGGGAGCGCAGGCGGTTCGCCCTCGCCGGGCTCGCGCTCGCCGCCGCCCTCAACGTCAAGTTGATCCCGCTGGTGCTGCTGCCGCTGTACGTGATCGGCGCGCCCTCGGCATCCGCGCTGCTCCGCTTCGGCGCCACCCTCG
>DATGPD010000001.1:0-10164 GCA_035305285.1 Planctomycetota bacterium | reverse complement strand
GCGATCGCCGGCGAGCGTGCTCGCCTGCGAGGTGGCCGGTTTCGCGTAGGCGATCGCCCGCATGCAACGCGCGCGCGACAGGGCACGCGCCGGCCTCACCGCCGGAGCCGGAAGCAGGCCCGCGTGTGCCTGCTTCCACCGACGAAGGCGGCCCGCGACGGGGCCGCTTCTGCCCCTGCCCAGTCCGGGTCACCGGATCGTGAAGTCGATCGTGTCCGTGAACCGGAACACACCGAGGCACGAGCCCGATCCCAGGCTGTAGCCCTGGACCGCCATGGTCGCGCCGAGGAGGGCGGGGTTGTTCGGGATCTGCAGGGTGAGGAGGCTGATGTTGGGGAAGTTGAGGATCGGCCCCTGGAGGTCGAGGCCGAACTTGCAGCCGTCCGGGCACAGCGGCAGGGTCGGGCCGGGCAGGCCCAGGACCTCGCCGAACAGGTCGCTCCCGAAGTTGGCGAGTGCGAACCGCACGGACTCGCCGAGCAGGGGCCAGCCGATGGTGTTGAGGCTCAGTCCGCCGCAGCTCGTCGCGCGGGTGTGGAACATCGTGCCGGGCTGGCGGCCCACGTAGGTCGCGAGGTTGAGCTCCGGCGGCGTCTGGTCACGGTCGATGAACGCGACCGCGAAGTCGCCGATCGCGCCGCCGCCGCTGCGCTTGCTCGCGATCATCGGCATCGCCGCGTGGATCGGCTGACCGTTGGGGCGCACGAGCGGCTGCGAGCCCTCGTGCAGCAGGAAGTGCACCGGCGACGTGGTGTCGTCGAAGCCGAGCGTGGCGACCGAGATGATGTCGCCGGCGGGCGTGCGCTGTCCGTGGGTGACCGCGAACCGCACGCCGTCGCTCTCGCTCCGGCACCAGTAGCCGCCGAAGCCGAACTGCGCGCTCAGGTCGGTCGGCGCGATGATGCGCACGAACTGCGCACTGATCATGGTGCCGATCATGTGCAGCGTGGACTGCCGCTCGTAGTTCACCATGAAGAACGGGTTCTGCCCGGCGGTCGAGAACGCCGGCGACGACACGAACGGATAAAGGTCGCTGTCGAAGCCGGTGTCGATCGGGCTGTTGGGGGCGGTGATCGTGCCGTCCGCGGCGAGTGCGGTGCCGAACACGTCCCAGTCGTTGGCGTTGTGCCGGAACGAGTAGACGACCATCCAGCGCGCCGCGGCGCCGATCCCGTTGCCGTTGCTCAGCGAGATCTGGGGGCTCATGTAGATGGTGCCGGAAGTGTTCTCGATCTCGATCGTCTGCGCGCGCGGTGTCCCGTCCGCGGTCACCTGCCGCCCGTGGATGTCCCAGTCGTTGTCGTTGAACTTCCGCGAGAACACCACGGTCCAGTACGTCGGTCCCACCGGGTTCGGATCGCCGCCCACGTCCGCGACGAACTTGTCGCCGACGATGTTCGGGTCGCTGATCTGGATCACCGGGCCGATGGAGAACGGCATCGTGGCCTCCACCGTGCGTCCCTGGATCGAGTACTGCTGGCCCGGCGCGGCGTGCCCGTTGTAGTCCTGGAAGACGACCAGGAAGCGGTCGGCGGCGTTGAGGTTCGCGACGCGCGGGTACTGCTGCTGCGCGGGCGTGGAGTCGATCACGCCCATGCTGTTCGGCACGGGGTTGTTGTTGCCGTCGCGCATCTCGAACACGATGTCCGTGTCGCTCTGGGAGAAGGGCAGCTCCTGGACGACCAGGTAGCGGTCGGTGCTCACGTCGTAGGCGACGTCGGGGTTGATCGCCTCGCGCGACAGGCCCCACGCGCTCGCGCGCGTGCTGAGGATCGGGTCGACCACCACCGGGCCAACGCCACGCACGGCGGCCGGCACGTGCAGGCGCAAGATGCCGTCGGCGAACGTCGACGAGATCGGCCGCTTCACGGCGCCGTCGACCAGGAAGGCCGTCCCGTACTCCACGCCGCCGAGGTGGTTGCAGAACATCAGGCCGACGCGCTCGGCGTCCTCGGTCAGGTCGCTGACCACGGCCAGCTCGATCTCGACGTCGCCTGCGAGGCCCGCGTCGACGACGAAGGTCTGTTCGACCTGCTGCGGAGCGAGGTCGTAGATCTCGCGCACCGCGCCGCGTTCGAGGATCACGCGGTCGCCGGTGCGGCGCACGCGCGCCTCCGGCGCGAACGCGAGGTCGACGCTGCCGACGCGCACCGCGCGGAGCACGAAGTGCACCGGGTAGTTGCACGGCGCGGACGAGCCGAGGAACGGCACGTAGGTGAAGCCGTTCGGGGTGAAGCCGGCCTTGTAGGTGTCGGCGAGAGCCCAGAGTTCACCGTTCTCGACGCGGCCGTAGAGCACCTGGCTGGCCGTGGGCGAGCCCGTGGTGGCCGGGTTGGTGATCGTGTGGGCGACCGAACCTACGGGGTGCAGGCGCGGCCGGGGGCGCAAGCGCGCGAGCTCGGCGTCGGTCAGCGGTCCCTGCTGGTGCGGGCCCTTGACGGGGTCGGGGGCCTTCGTGGCGGTCTTGATGTCGGCAGGGTGCTGCGCCGCGAGCGGCGCGACCGCGAGCAGAAGGGGAAACAATCGGAGGGAATCGGTTTTCGACATGGAGATTGCGTTCGCAGTGCGCGGGTGAGTGCCCGCGCCTCCCCTGAATGCAGGCCCGGCGGCTGCGTGACGCCGCGGGCGCATGTGCCGAGGCACGTGTCCGCGTCCGCGCGAGGCCGGCTCCGGCGTGTCGCGTGGGGGCTGTCCGCCGTGGTCGTGGGCGTTCGCCCGCATCGGAAGGCCGGCGCTGTCCGACGCTCCGGGTCGGTTCCGTCGTCTTCCCCGTGCAGATCCGGCGGCCCGGGCGCGTGCCCGGAAGGCCAACGGCGCGAGCCGCTCCACCAGCTCGTCGTAGAGCGCCTGCAAGGCAGCGGCTGCGCGCCGAGCGCCCGGCCTCGCTTGCCGAGGAGCCGCGACCGGACGCTCAGCCGTCGATGAGTCGGTAGCCCACGCCGTGCACCGTTACGATCAGGCGGGGACGCGCCGGGTCGTCCTCCAGCTTCTGACGGAGCTGGAAGACGTGCGTGTCGACCGTCCGCGTGGTCGGTGTCGCGTCGTAACCCCACACCGTGCGCAGCAGGTCGTCGCGCGAGCACGCCGCGCCGCGATGGCGCACGAGGTGGGCGAGCAGGTCGGCTTCCCTGGGCAGGAGGCGGAAGGTCCGCCCGCCGCGGCGCACGAGGTGCGCCGCGAGGTCGACCTCGGCCGAGCCGAGCCGCAGCGGCACGGCCGGCTGTTCCGCGCGGCGCTGCACGGCGAGCACGCGCGCGGCCAGCTCGTGCACGCTGAACGGCTTGACGACGTAGTCGTCCGCGCCGGCGCGCAGCCCGAGCACGCGCTGGTCGACCTCGCCGCGTGCGGTGAGCACGATCACCGGCGTGCGGTCGCCGCGCCGGCGCAGCGCGCGCAGGAGCGCGAGGCCGTCGCCGTCGGGCAGGAGCAGGTCGAGGAGGATCATGTGGAAGCGCTGCCCGGCGAGCGCCCGTTCGGCTTCGGCGCGCCGGCCGCACGCGTGCACGAGCCAGTCGCGCGCGGCGAAGAAGTCCGCGAGGCTCTCGCGGATGCTCGCGTCGTCCTCGACGAGGAGGAGCTGGTTCACGAGGCCTGTGCCTCCTCCCCGGGCACGGCCGGAAGCCGCAGCCGGAACACCGTGCCGCCGTCGGCGCGTGGAGCGACCTCGACCCGGCCGTGGTGCGCGCGGGTCGCGGCGGCGACCAGCGCGAGGCCGAGGCCGCTGCCGGTCGCGTGCGCGCGGCTGGCCGAGCCGCGCACGAACGGCGCGAAGATCGCCTCGTGCTCGCCGTCGGCGATGCCCGGCCCGCGGTCGGCGACCTCGACGACCAGCCCGTCGCCGTCGGCACGCGCGCGCACCTCGACGGTCGAGCCCGCGGGCGCGTAGCGCGCGGCGTTCTCCAGCAGGTTGCGCAGCGCGAGGGTGAGCACCGTGAGGTCGCCGCGCACCGCCGGCAGGGCGCGCGGCGCGTCGACCTCGACCCGCTGGCGCACGAGGCGCAGGGCCGGCAGGCCGGCGCGCACGCTGTGCGCGAGCAGCGACCGCGCCGGGACGATGGCGGGACGCAGGGGGCCGCCGCGCTCCAGGCGCGCGAAGTCGAGCACGCGCTGCACCTGCAGGTCGAGGCGCCGGCAGTCGTCGTGCAGGCCGCGCAGGTAGTGCGCGACGCGTTCCGGCGGTACGTCGCCGCGCGCCAGCATCTCGGCCTTGAGCGACAGCGCCGCGAGCGGCGTGCGCAGCTCGTGCGACACCGCGTCGACGAACTCCGACCGCATGCGGGTGAGCGCGGCCTGGCGGCGCCCGAGCCAGGCGACCGCGAGGTTGCCGAGCAGGAAGGCGGCGAGCGCCGCGGCGAGCGCGAGGTCGCCGATCGTTTCGAGCTGTGCACTCGCAAGTCGCCGCGCCGGGCGCGCAAACCACGTCGCACCCAGCGCCGGGATCACGCGGCCGGCGGTCGGTTCGCCCTCGGTCGCGGCGTCGACGACGAAGTCGGGCTCGGCTGCGCGCGCGCGCGTCCGGGCTTCGTCGCACGCGGCGCGGACCGCCGCCGCCGCGAGGACGTGTACCGCGCCTTCCCCTGCCGCGACGAGCACGGTGCCGTGCGGGCCGGGCCGGGACGCCCGCGGCGCCGCGGTGCCGTGCAGTGCGTCGAACGCCGCCGCCGCAGCGCGCAGCGCATCGAGGCGCGGATCGTCGCGCAGGGCGGGGCGCACCGCCGCCAGCGCGCTCGCGACCGTGGCGACCGCGCCGGCCGGCACGTCCCGCAGCGCGGCGAGGAGTTCGTCGTCGCGCGACGCGGCCAGGTCCGGAGGCCACCGGCTCTCGACGATCGCGGCAAGGAGCGGGCAGGGAACCGGGCCGCAGCGCACCGTCGCGAACCGCGCGCGCGCGTCGGCGAGCGTCGCGGCGCCGAGGTCCGGGTCGCGTTCGCCGCGCAGGCGCGCGAACGCGAGCCAGCCTTCGGGGCTCAGCGCCGACTCCGCGGCGTGCGCGAAGAACGCGAGCGCTTCGTCCTCCGTGCCGGCCGCGAGCCGGGCGAACGCGGCACGCTCGGCCGTGCCCGGCACGGGCTCGCCCGCGTCGGCGGTCTGCGCGAACGGGCCGACCACCCGGCCGGCGGCGTCGAGGTCGAGCGCGCAGCCCGAGTCGGACGTGGCCGCGCGCAGGCCTTCTTCCAGGGCGGTCACGGCGACTCCCAGCGCGCGCTCGGCGCTCGCCCGCTCGCGTGCCAGGGCGTCGTCGATCGCGCCGCCGAACCGCAACCAGGCCCACGCCCCGAGCGCGACCGCCGGAACGGCGAGGGTCACGCCGAAGGCGAACGGGAGCCGGGACGCGCCACGCAGCACGCGCGGCATGGTAGGCGCCGCGCCGCGCACGCGGGTCATGGCGATGTCAAGGCGGCCGCGGCCGGGCGCATCGCCGCAGGCGACGATCGGCGCGCGGGGCCCTCGTAGCGGCGACCGGAAGCCGATCGCGCCGCTCGTCGGTCGCGGGACGCGCCGTGCTACCGGAACCGCGCTTTGGTCGTCCGCAACCCTCGAAGGAGGCGAGCAGTCGGGCGCTGACCAGCGCAGGCCACGCCGGTCGTCGCGGCCCCACACCGGGTCGCGGCCACGCGGGCCACGGGCTGCCCGGTCCATGCCGCCAAACGATCGACGAACGCCGCGTGGAGCGGCGCGCGCGGCGGCCGCGCTGGTTCGTGGGACTGCCGCCGCGTAGCTTCTCGCGGTCGTGCGTCCACGCATGCCGTCAGGGGTCCGCGCTGCGCGCCGCATCCGGGTCGTCGCCGCGCTCCGGTTCCGCTTCCTCCTCCCGTCGCCGCGCAGCGGCGTCCGCTGATGGCGCACTTCGATCACGCGACCGGGCGTGAGGGCCGAGGCGGACGCAAGCTGATCGTCTGCTGCGACGGCACCAACAACACGCTGACCGGCGGCGTGCACGACACCAACGTGCTGCGCCTGTTCACCGAGCTGCGCCGGCTGCACGACGGCGCCGTGCTCTACTACGACCCGGGCGTCGGCGCGCCCGACGAGCTGCCGCCGACGGGGATCCGTCAGTACCTGCGGCGCAAGTGGGACCGCGTTGCCGGGCTCGCCTCGGGCCAGGGCGTGTTCGAGAACATCGGCGAGGCGTACTCGTTCCTGGTGCGCGAGTACCGCGCGGGCGACGAGATCTGGCTGTTCGGCTTCTCGCGCGGCGCGTTCACCGCGCGCAGCGTGTCGGGCATGGTGCACCTGTTCGGCATCGTGCGGCCCGAGCACCTCGTGCTGCTTCCCACGATGCTGCGGGTGTACTTCTCGTCGCGCAAGCGCCGGAAGCGGCGTGCGCGCCGGCACACCGGCGAGCGGCGCACGCGCGACGTCGTCGCCGAGCAGATCCGCACCACCTTCACGAGTCCCGAGGGTCGCGAAGCGCACGTGCACTTCGTCGGCGTGTGGGACACGGTCGAGTCGGTCGGCATGCCAGGCATGTCGCTGCAGATCAGCAGCTCGGCGACGATCCGGGGCAAGCGCATCTGCCACGTGCGCCACGCGCTCTCGCTCGACGAGCACCGCTGGCCGTTCCTGCCGCGGCTCTACGACGAAGACGACTTCGGCTCGCCGGAGGACGGGCAGTCGCTGCGCCAGCGCTGGTTCCGCGGCGTGCACAGCGACGTCGGCGGCGGCTACCGCCAGGAGGAGGCCGGCCTCGCGGACGACGCGCTCGTCTGGATGGTCGAGGAGGCGAACGCGTGCGGGCTCGGCTGCCCGCCGGTCGCGACCTGGCAGCGGCCGGCCACCGCGCGGCCGCGGCACGACGAGCTGTACGACACGCCGTGGTGGGCGCTGGTGGGGATGACCGTGCGCGCCACCGACCGGCCGCGCCGCGCGACCGCCGCGCATGCCGCAGCCGCGGGCTCGGTGTGGGACCAGCGGCGGCCGGCGCGGCCGCTCGTGGTGGCGCTGGTGCTCGGGACGCTCGCCCTCGCCGGGTCGGGGTTCATGCTGTCGCCCGGCGACAGCTCTTGGCGCCTGCTCGATCCGGGGTCCTGGCAGGCCGCGCTGCGCACTGTGGTCGAGTTCGCCGGCGTCCAGCTCCTCGGCGTGATCGATCCCGATCGACCGTTCGCGTTCGCGGCCGTGCCCGGCGCGTGCCCGCGCCGCGTGATGCTGTTCGACCTCGCGTTCCTCGCCTGCTACGCCTACGTGCTCGCGCGCCTGTGCTCGCGCGCCTTCGCCCGGCTCGCGGGCGAGCGCGACGTCGGGCAGCCGAAGCCGTGGTGGAGGGTGCTCGGCGGGGTGCTGCCGCTGCTCGTCACGGTCGACGTGGTCGAGAACGCGCTCGCGATCTTCGCGTTCACGCTCGGCAGCGCGACGGTCGGGGGGCACCTGGCGATGAGGGTCGGCTCGGTGATGTCGGCCGTGAAGGTGCTCGCGCTCTTCGGCTGCGCGGTGCTGGTGGCGGCGGGCTGGCTCGCGCCCCGCCGCCGTCAGCCGAGCCATGTCCTTCCCGAGCCGAGCGCACCGCAGCGGGCCGAGGTCTGAACGCCCCGAGCGCGAAGCGCTCGGTCGCGATGGGGTGTCGACGCCCGGTGGGTCGATCCGCCTGTCGGCCCACGTGCCGCGCGCGAGTGTTCACCGCGGCCCGCCGTGCATCGCTGTCGGCGGCACCCACGTGCCGAGCACGCGGCCGGCGCTGACCAGGATCACCTGATCGCCGAAGCGCAGCGACGCGTCGGCGCTCGGGGGCGCGTCCACGGGCGATGGGCTCGGCAGCCGGCCGTGCTGCGGGTGGGCGTGCGCCGCGACCTCGCCGCGCGCGTGGTCGGGGTTGCCGAGGCGCGCGATCAGCTCGCGTACCCGCTGGCTCGGATACCGGGCCGCTTGCGGTCCGGGGGGTGATCGCCGCATCGGCGAAGCCCTCGTCGAGCTGCACGACGATTTCCTCGTGGACGCGGGCGCGCCACGCCTTGCCGTTGCCGTCGCGCCACGTCCAGGTGACGAGGCCGCCGGCGCCGTCGCCGCCGTCGGGCGGGCCGAGGCGCGCGAGCAAGACCGCGAAGGGACGGCCGAGGAAGTCGGGTACCGCCGGCGCGGGGGGCGCGGCGAGCGACAACGCGAACAACGGAACGACGAGCAGGAGCACCTTCATCGCCGCGGCTCTCTCACGTCGTGTGCCGGCGCGGTCCGTCCCTCGCGTCGGGTCGGCGCGGGTGCGCTCGGTGCGGCGCGCCACCCGGCCAGGTGCGCTTTGACGCCGCCATGACAACACCCATCGGCGTCCCCGGCATCGTCCCGCGCATGAAGACGAACACAGCCGTCCGCGCCGCGATCGTCGTGTGGTCCATCGCGGGCCTCCTTTCCGTTCCCGCCGCGGGACAAGATCCGGCGAACGTCGACGCGACGCTGAGCGCGGCCAAGCTCGCGGAGACGCGCGGCGACCTCGGCGGTGCCGAGCGCGTGCTGCGCGAGGCGCTCGCGGCCGCGCCCGAGCCCGCGCGCCCGCGCCTGGCCGCCGCGCTCGCCGCGTTGCTGCGCCGGCAGGGTCGCGAGCAGGACGCGGCCGCGGTCGAGGGTCGCTTGCCGGCGGGGCAGTCGCAGAGCGAAGACCCGGTGCACGCGCTGATCCGGCAGCTCGACCTCGGGACGAGCGGCGTGGGCGGCCCCGCCGCGCCGGCGGTGAAGGAGCTGAGGGCGCTCGGCGTGCTCGCCGTGCCGCACTTGCTCGCCGCGCTGCCCGATCTCGGGCCCTTCGGCCTGCGCAACGCGCTCCTGCTCCTGGACCTCGACGATCCGTTGGTGCAGGAGCCGATCCTCGCGCGGCTCGACGCGGGCGACCGGCCGCTCGCGCTCGCGGTCGCCGCGCGCCTCGAGGAACGCTCGCGGCCGGCGCACGTGCCGCTCGCACGCAAGCTCCTCGGGATCCGCGAGACCGTGCGGCACGGACTCGCGATCCTCGCGCGCCACGTGCCGGACGATCCCGAGTTGCAGCGCGTGGCCACGGCGCTCGTGGATTCCGCGCCGCCGCGCGAACTGTCCCACGCCCTGCACACGCTCGCCGACGTCCACCGCCCCTGGGCGCGCGCGCTCCTCGATCGTGCACGCGCACACGCCGATCCGTCCGTCCGGGACGCTGCGTCGTTTGCCTGGTTGCGGTCTCTCTCCGACGACGAAGAGGCCGCAGCGGTTGAGGCGGTCGCGGCGTTGCCCGCGGCGATGCAGGCCTCGTTCACCTGGGTGCTGGACGGCAAGCGCACGGCGTGGGTGCGGTTCGCCGCCACGATCCTGCCGGCAGTCGCGGCCCGGCAACCCGATGCGGTCGGCAACCTCCTCCGATCCGTCGAATGGTGGCGTGCTCCGGACGTCGCCGGGCGGGCGATCCTCGCGTTGCCGCACGACTCCCGGTTCCGGAACGAGCGCCTGGATGCGCTGCACCGCCTGGCCGGGGTGGGCTGGCAGATCCCGACTTCGGCCGACGAAGACCTCCTCGCGTTCGTTTCCGGCATGCCGCCGCATCGCAGCGCCGCGGCCCTGTGCGAGCTGCTGGCGAACACGCCGGAAGACCGCGTGCTCGCGTTGCTCGCGACGATGCCGCCCGATCTGCGGGCTGCGTTCGCGCGCGAGGCGGCCGGCACGAGCCGGCCCTGGCCGCGCGTGATCGCCACGCTGTGCGAGCATCCCGACCTCACCGTCGCTTCGCAAGCGATCGCGCGCGACTGGACCGGCGCGCCTCCCGAGGTCGTCGCCGCCCTCGTCGAAGTCGCCCGGCGCGGCGACCGGCGGCTGGCTCGCAGCGTGCGGACGGCGTGGCACCAGTCGCACGACCTCCCGCTCGACTTCGCTCTTCCGCTCCTCGCGACGGATGTGGCAGTCGACGTGTTCGCCGACCTCGCGGCCCGGAACCCGCGCGCGGTGCTCGACCACCTGCGCTCGGTGCCGGCGATCCCGGACGGGATCGAAGCCGGCGTCGTCGAACTGCTCGGGCGGCACGGCAGCCCGCAGGACGTGCCGCTCGCTCTCCGTCTCGCGCGCGAGCACGACTTCCTGATCCGCCACGCCGGCAGCGGCGACGAGCTGGCCGCGTTCCTCGGCCGACAGGGACGGGGGAACCTGGACGTCGTCGCGCTTGCGACCGTGCCCGCGCGCGCCCTGCCCGACATGGAGTGGCGTCGCTGCATGGCCGCC